>JAVKIA010000001.1:112428-213826 GCA_031459715.1 Armatimonadota bacterium
CGGTGTAGGCGATGGCCCCCGCCAGGGGCCCGTACAGCGTGCCCACCCCGCCCAGGATGGTGACCACCACGGGGTCGGCGGCCCGGTGGAAGCTGGTGATCTCCGGGCTGACGAAGCCGAAGTAGACGGCATACAGAGCCCCGGCCAGGGCTGTGGTGGTGTTGGCGATGATGAAGGCCAGCCAGCGGATGCGGAAGTTGCTGTAGCCCAGGAACTGCAGCTTATCTTCGTTGATCTTGGTGGCCAGGCAGCAGGCACCGTAGATGGTCTCGTCCAGGTACTTGTAGAATCCCCAGAGCAACAGGGCCAGGAGGAAGGTGAAGACGAAAAACCGGCTGGGGTCGGTCAGGTCCAGCACGGGCGTGGGGCTCATGCGGGCGAGGAACCACAGGCCGTTGTCGCCGTGGGTGATCCCCGCCAGCACCTTCTCCATCAGGTAGTACATGATCACAGCCAGAGCCAGGTTCACCAGGGCGAAGTAGTCGCTGCGCAGCCGGACGAAAAGCGGACCAATGAGCAGGGTGACCAGCAGCCCCCCCAGCAGCCCCAGGAGGATGCCTACGTAGGGGTTGTGGCCGAAGTAGAAAAGGTAGAAGGCCGTGGTGTAGGCACCCACCCCCAGGTAGGCCGGCTGGCCGAAGGAGATGAAGCCCACCCGCCCCAGGAGGAAGTTGTGGCCCATGACGTAGATGGAGAAGATGAGGATCTCGTTGGCGAAAGGCAGCGGCATGACCAGCCGCAGCACGGCCACCACCAGGAAGGCAACCAGGATGCCGGACCACCAGCGCAGCGCGCTCTTCAGCACCGGGCTGCTCCTGCGCTCCGGTGTGTATCGCCTGCCACCGGGGCTTCTCGCGCGCAACTGCGGTTCGGACGCCGGTTCCGGCTACAGGTATCGTTCACAGACATTGGCCCTGATGGCCTCCGGATCCGAGATCTCAGCGACAATGTGCCCCTCCCTGACGGCGTAGACCTTGTCGGATATGGCCGAGACCAGCGGCAGGTTCTGCTCGACAATGACCAGGGTGGTGGTCTTGCTCAGCTCCCTGAGCACTTCCTTCAGGTGGTCGACCAGGCTGGGGGCCAGGCCCTCGGTGGGCTCGTCGATAAGCAGCAGGCTGGGGCGCCCCAGCAGCGCCCGCCCGATCATCAGCATCTGCCGCTCCCCTCCGCTGAGGTAGCCTCCCTTGTGATCCAGCAGCTGCTTCAGCCGGGGAAAGTGCGCGAACACGGGTTCCCAGTCGTAGTCCCCAGTGGCGTAGCTGGCCAGCTCCAGGTTCTCCCGCACCGTCAGGTCGGAGAAGACGCGCTTGTCCTGGGGGACGTACTTTAGCCCCATCCGGGCGATCTGGTAAGGCCGCAGACCGATGAGGTTGGTTCCGTTGAAGACGACGGAGCCGGAGGTAGGGCGGAGGAAGCCAGCGATGGTCCGCAGAAGGGTGGTTTTTCCGGCCCCGTTGCGGCCCACGCAGGTGACCAGCTGGCCCCGACGTACGGAGATGTGGGCGTCGAACAGCACCCTGGACTCCCCGTAAGCCACGTGCAGCCCCTCCACCACCAGGATCTCGCCGTCCCGGGCTGTCACCTTGCCCTCCATGAGCTCAGCTGGCGCCGACCCCGATCTGCCAGTAGCTGCGGCGGACCTCTGGATCGCGCAGGGTCTCTTCGAAGTTGCCGTCCGCGATGATCCTGCCGTCGTGCATGACCGTGAGCCGCTGTACGAAGTCAGCGATCTGGGAAACCTTGTGCTCCACGATGAGGATGGTCTGGCGGCCCACGTGCCTGCGCAGCACATCCAGGACGCTCTTGATCTCCGCCTGGCTCAGGCCGGCCAGGGGCTCGTCCAGCAGGAGCACCTGTGGCTCGGTGAGCACGGCCATGGCGATCTCCAGGCGCCTCTTCTCCCCCAGGCTGAGGTGACGTACCAGGCGGTCACGCACATGCTGCAGCTCGAAGACCTCCAGGGCTTCCAGGATCTTCTCCTCCTGGCGGTATCTCCGGCGGGCTGTCAGGACCATGGAGAACAGCGAGGGCCGGCAGTACGCACGGTAGAAGGCCAGCACCAGGTTGTCGATGGTGGTCAGGTTGTCGAAGGTTGATGTGAGCTGGAACGTCCGCATCATCCCCATCTCGATCCGCCGCTGGGGCGTGGCGTGGGTGATGTTCTCCCCACGGTAGAAGATCGTCCCTTCGTCGGGCGGGTAGTAGCCGGTGAGGAGGTTGAACAGGGTGGTCTTGCCGGCGCCATTGGAGCCGACGATCCCCGCCACCTCGTACTCCCGCAGCGTGTAGGTTACCCGGTCGACGGCCACAAGCTGCCCGAAGCGTTTGGTGACGTTGACGGCCCGAACGATCTCCGCGCCAGCCGGTGCCGCGGCCTCTGCGGAGCCCGCACCCACCATTCGTTCAGGCTCCTGTGGGTATGCGGCCGTGCGACCCGGAGAGGGTGTTGCCTGGGCAGACCCCCTCTCCGGGTGCAGCTGCCGCGGGGGCGGATGATGCCAGGAGCCGCGTCGGGTCAGAAAGGCGCAGGACGACCACCCAGTCCCTAGACCAATAGCATGGATCCCTCAGTAGCCCAGCGACTGCAGGGTGGGCATGACCCCCTCGCCCCCCTGATAGCCCAGGACCTTGAAGAGGTCCCAGGCGTGCTTCTGCTCGCCGGGGCCCTTGCCCCTGACCAGAAAGGCAGCGAACTGGTAGATTGGCGCGTGGTCCTGCCGCCAGCGGGCGGGTCCCTTCACCGTGGTGAACTGGGGCTTGGCCATCAGCGCTGCGCCTACGGCCTTGGGCTCGAAAGAGCCCGCAGTCTCGAAGCCGCGGAACATTTCCCGGAAGGCGGTGTAGGCGATGGTGGCGTAGGCGTCCGCCGGCGTCCCGTACTTGGCCTGGTACAGCTGGCTAAAGGCGCTGGCGCTCTTGGCTACCCCCGTCGGCCCCAGGTCGCTCAGGTCGTAGTAGAAGTAGTGCATGGCGTAGACGCCGTCCAGGGCCTCGGGAGGAATGCCCTTGGCCACCACGTTGGTGATAAAGGCGTTGAAGATGGTCATCTCCCGGTTCAGGCCCATCTGGTGGGTCTGCTTCAGGAGGGCCACCGCGTCGGCAGCAAACTGCGCCGAGATGAAGACGTCCGGCCTGGCCGCCCGCACCTTCGTCAGCACCGTGGTGAAGTCCGTGGTCCCCAGGGGGACCTCGTCGTAGCCCACCACCTCAGCGCCGTGCTGCTTGGCGGCAGCATAGACTCCGTCACGGATGTCCCAGCCCCAGCTGTCAGCGCGGGCCAGGAAGAAGATGCGCTTCTTCCCCAGCACCTTGATGGCCGAGGTGCCGGACATGTATCCCACCGTCCAGGGGCTGTAGGCCACGGCAAAGGTGGTGGGGGAGAGCTTCCCCTTCTCGAAGGCCTCCTTGGCCATGACGCAGGTGGGGAAGTACGGCAGAGGCTCCTTCATCACCACGGCGTTGAGGGCGTAGGCCAGCGGGGCCCACGTCTGCCCACCCACGCCTTTGACGCCCTCGGAGACCAGGTAGCGGAAGCGGCGGACTCCGACGTCCAGCTTGGCCTCGTCGTCGGCCACCACCCCTTCCACCTGCACCTTTCCCCAGGGCATGTTCAGCCCGCCTTTTCCGTTGATCACGTCGATGGCTAGCAGCGCGCCGTTCTTCTGCGTCTCGGCCACCGCGGCGAACGGTCCGGTGAGCGGCAGCAGGATGCCCACCTTGATCTTGCTGGGTTGGGCCGGCCCCGCATTGGCTGGAGCCAGAGCCACGGACAGGGTGAAGAGGAGCAGCAGAACCAGCCACTTTCTCATCGCCATCCCCTCCCATCCAACGACCTACTCGGACTGCCCCGCGCACCGGTCGGCTCGGGCATTGAGCCCGTGCGACCGCACGGCCTGGATCCTCCGCGCCAGTGAAGGAAGGAGGAGCCCCACCCCGAATCGGTTGTTTGGATACATTATCCAATATCCCTTTTTAACCGGCCAGGCTGGTAATTCCTTCTGCCCTGGAGGAGGCGCCAGTGAAGCCGCCCCGATACATCGCTGCCTCGACGGTCGCCGAAGCCTCCACCATCCTGACGGCGGAGGAGGGGGCGCACGTGTTGGCAGGGGGCACCGACCTCGTGGTGCGCATGCGCGATGGCCTGGTGCGGCCAGCAGCGCTGGTGGACATCGAGCGTATCCCCGACCTGGCGGCCATTGACAGCGTCGACGGCCACCTGCGCATCGGGGCCACGGCAACCATCGCCGCGTTACTGGAATCACCGCTGGTCCGCCGCCTGGCGCCGCTGCTGGCCGAGGCCGGCGCCCAGATGGGCGCGGTGCAGCTGCGCAACCTGGCCACGGTGGGAGGCAACCTGGCCAGCGCCGTCCCCTCCGCCGATCTGGCCCCTCCGCTCATCGCCCTGGGAGCGGTGGCGCGGATCGCCGCAGTGGGGAGAGAGCGGACGCTGCCTGTGGAGGAGTTCTTCGTGGGGCCGCACCGCAGCGCGCTGCGCCGCGGCGAGGTGCTCACCGCCGTGGGCGTGCCTCCGCCGGAGCGAGGAAGTGGAGCGGCCTTTGTCAAGTTCGGCCGGCGTAGCGCCCAGGTCCTGGCCGTGGTCAACGCAGCGGCCTGGGTACGTCTTCAGCAGGGCGTGGTGGAGGAGGTGCGTATCGCCCTGGGCGCGGTGGCGCCCACACCGCTGCGGGCGCGCACGGCGGAGGAGCTGCTGCGGGGAGAGCCGCCGGATCCACGCCGTCTGGAGGAAGCGGCCGCTGCGGCGGCGGGAGAGACCAAGCCCATCTCCGACATGCGCGCCTCCGCGGACTTCCGGCGACATCTCTCCCGGGTGCTGGTGCGCCGCGCCCTGGAGCAAGCTGTGCAACGGGCCCGGAGCAGGGGGTGGGACCGTGTCCTATGAGCTCAGCTTCCGCCTGAACGGCGAGCCCGTCACCACGGCGGTGGAGGCCGACGAGAGCCTGGTCTGGGTGCTGAGGGAGCGCCTGGGGCTCCTGGGGACGAAGATCGGCTGCGGCACCGGGGACTGCGGAGCCTGCACGGTCTTGCTGGACGGGCGTCCGGTCTGCAGTTGCCTGCTGCTGGCGGTGAAGGCGCAGGGGCGGGAGGTGATGACCATCGAAGGGCTCGGCCAGCCCGGCCGCCTGCATCCCCTGCAACAGGCGTTCGTGGACCACGGCGCGCTGCAGTGCGGCTTCTGCGGTCCGGGCATGCTCCTGTCGGCGGCAGCGCTGCTGGCCCGCAATCCCCGCCCGCGGGAGGAGGCGGTGCGGGAAGCCATCGCCGGCAACCTGTGCCGCTGTAGCGGTTACGTCAAGATCGTGGAGGCCATCCTGGCCGCCGCGGAAGCGATGACCGGGAGGGAGGCCGTATGACGACCATCACCCGGCCCGCGCCGCCGGTCGTCGTCCAGGAGGTTCCACCTCAGGCCGTGGGGCGGCGTGTCAGCCGGCACGATGCCCTCCTCCAGGTTACCGGCCAGGTCCTTTACGGGGAGGACATGCGGGCCCCCGGGATGCTCTGGGCCAAGGCCGTCCGC
Source organism: Armatimonadota bacterium (assembly GCA_031459715.1). NCBI lineage: Bacteria > Bacillati > Candidatus Sysuimicrobiota > Candidatus Sysuimicrobiia > Candidatus Sysuimicrobiales > Candidatus Humicultoraceae > Candidatus Humicultor > Candidatus Humicultor tengchongensis. Next base: position 117,968 of record JAVKIA010000001.1, read on the forward strand.
AGCCCGCACCCCCACGCCCGCATCATCAGCATCGACCTCCTGCCGGCGCTGACCGCTCCCGGCGTGCGGGCAGCGATCACGGCCCGGGACGTGCCGCGCAACCGCTACGGGTTCACCCACCAGGACCAGCCTGTGCTGGCGGAGGACCAGGTGCGCCACGTGGGGGAGGCGGTAGCGGTGGTTGCCGCGGAAACCCTGCGACAGGCGGAGGAGGCGGCCGCCAGGGTGGTGGTGCACTACGAGCCCCTGCTGGCCGTCTTCGACCCCCTGGAGGCCATGCGCCCCGAGGCCCCTCGGGTGCACCAGGGCAGCAACGTGGCGGAGCACGTGCGCCTCCGCCAGGGGGACGTAGATGCCGGCTTCGCCGCCGCCGACCTGGTGGTGGAGGAGGAGTTCACCACCACGTTCGTGGAGCACGCGCACCTGGAGCCTCACGCCGGCCTGGCCATTCCCGCCGCCGACGGGGCCGTAACCATTTACTCTTCGGTGCAGCGGCCGTTCCTGGTGGCGGCAGACACGGCCAAGGTCCTGGCCATGCCGCAGCACCGCATCCGCGTCATCGCCACCGGTGTGGGCGGTGGCTTTGGGGGAAAGAACGAGATGACCCTGGAGCCCTGGATTGCCCTCCTGGCCCTGAAGACCCGCCGTCCGGTGAAGATGGTGTTCACCCGGGAGGAGGAATTCCAGGCAACGACGGTGCGTCACCCTTACCGCATGCACTACCGCACGGGCGTGCGCCGCGACGGCACCCTGCTGGCCCGGGCGGTAGAGATCATCAGCGACTGCGGCGCCTACGTTTCCTGGGGCGCCTCCACCCTGGCCAAGGCCTCCATCCACGCCGCCGGGCCGTACGCCATCCCCCACGTGCGGATCGACGGCTACCTGGTGTACACCAACAACCCGGTGGGCGGGGCGATGCGGGGGTTTGGAGTGCCGCAGGTTGGGTTCGCCTACGAGTGCCACACCGATGCGGTGGCGGCGGCCGTGGGCATGGATCCCGTCACCTTCCGCCTGCGCAACGCCCTGCGGGACGGCGGGCGCCTGCCCACGGGTCAGGTGCTGGAGAGGGTGACGCTGGAGCAGACACTGCGGCGAGCGCTGGCGCTGGCGGGGTGGGAACCGGAAGGGAGGGGGCGGTAGTGCGCAGGCGCGGGCGCGGGGTCGCCTGGATGGCCTATCCCATTGGCTTCACCTCCTATGCCAACCCCAGTGCCGCGTTCGTCAAGGTGAACCAGGACGGCTCGGCCGTGGTCTGGACCGGTGCGGCGGATGTGGGGCAGGGCTCCACCACTGCGCTGGCCCAGATTGCGGCGGATGCGCTGGGCGTTCCCCTGGAGCAGGTCACCATGGTCACCAGCGACACGCTGCACACGCCCATGGACCTGGGCTCGGTGGCCAGCCGAGTCACCTACATCGCTGGCAACGCCATCCTGCGGGCCTGCGCCCAGGCCCGGCAGGTCCTGCTGGAGGTGGCGGCTGAGGAGCTGGGCATCGGCCCGGAGGGGCTGGAGAGCCGCGGCGGGTGGATCCTGGTGCGCGACCTCCCAGAGCGCCGCGTCCGCCTGGCGGAGATCGCGCGGAAGGCGGAGGCGGTGAAGGGCCGCCCTCCTATCGGCGCCGGTTCTTACAACCCACCGACGACCTTCCTCGATCCGGAGACGGGGCAGGGCAAGCCCTACAATACATATGTCTACGCCACTCAGGTCGCTGAGGTTGAGGTGGACACCGAGACCGGTGAGGTGCGGGTGCTTCGGCTTGTCGCCGTGCACGACTGCGGGCGCGCCGTCAACCCCCTGCTGGTGGAGGGGCAGATCCAGGGCGGCATGGCCATGGGCATGGGCTATGCCCTCAGCGAGGAGATGGCGGTCCAGGAGGGGCAGGTGCTCAACACCAAGTTCGCCGACTACCTGATCCCCACCGCCATGGACGTTCCTCCCCTGGTGGTGGACCTGGTGGAGGCGCCGGATCCCAGCGGGCCTTTTGGCGCCAAAGGGGTGGGGGAACCCGCGCTGCTGCCCACGGCGCCGGCCATCGTCAACGCCATCTACGACGCGGTGGGAGTACGCATCCGCGAGCTCCCCGTGACCGCGCAGCGTGTTCTGGCTGCACTGCGGGCGCAGGAGACCTCTGCCGCAGACTGATAGGCCCGGACTAGCGCTCGAACCAGAGGGTCTGCGGCTTGAGGTTGCGGGTGATGCCCAGTTGTGCGGCCATCAGATTGGTCCAGGCGAGGAACCCCTCGATGATCCCCAGGGCTTCCTCCTCCACCTCATCGGGGTCCAGCGCCGAGGATTGCAGGGCGGCCACCATCTCGCCGATGGAGTGGCAGAAGGTGTCGATGTCGTCCAGGAGCTCCCGGCCAATGCGCAGCGCCGCCGCCGTGGCCGCCTGCGGCCGTCGCGACGATCGCGGCGCCAGAGCGCGGCGGTGCGCCACGGCCCACTCCGCCAGCTCCTCCAGGGCATAGTAGGCTTCCTCCGGGCCGCGCTCCATCAAGAGCGTGACGAAGGCCTGACAGTTCCGCCAGACCTGGTGGATGATGTTGGCCAGTAGCTTCTTGTCGTAGGGCTCCAGGCCGCGAGCGCGTGCCATGCCGGTCGTCCTCTATTGTTCTCTCTTCCCGACGCAGGCCGCAGTTCCTGCAGGGGAAGGCCGTCCCCCGGAGGAAACCTGATGCGCCATATGATGGAGGCTCACCCGAAGTTTCCTCTACCGCCTCCGCCCATCAGCGAGGTGCTGGACCAGCTCCTGGCCGCGGAGGAGCGAGTCACCATCGGGGAGATCGTCGACCGCATCGACGAACGCGGGTTCGGGCTCCTCATGCTGATTCTTGGGCTGCCCATGCTCATCCCTGTGCTCCCTCCCGGGGCATCTACCCTGGTGGGCCCCATTTACGCTCTGCTGGCCCTGCGCCTGGTCATCGGCATGGATCGCCCCTGGCTGCCCGGGTTCGTGCGACGCAAGGTCCTCTCGGCCCACACGCTGCAGGTGCTGCGGCGCCGCGGCGTCCCCCTGGTACGGCGGATAGAACGCTTCTCCCGCCCCCGCTTCCGCGTGCTCAGGCATCCCCTGATCGTCCGCCTGGCCGCGCTGAATGTGCTGATCATGGGGCTGGTCCTCCTCAGCCCGGCGCCCTTCCTCAACACCCTGCCGGCGCTCTCGGTGATGTTCATCGGTCTGGGACTGATGAAGGACGACGGCGTCTTCCTGGCACTGGGCCTGGGGTTGGGCCTGGTGGTGCTGGGCCTCCTCGCCGCCAGTGTCGGCCTGCTCGTCGCTGCCCTGCGGCGTCTTGCTCCCTGGTGGTTCCCGCCCGGGCCGTAGGAGTGGTTGTCGTTCGGGTGCTTCCCGGTCGCCTCTGGGCTTGTGGGTGGCCGCCAGGGCTGGGTGGCGTGGTGTGGAGGGTAGGAAGGGGGTACGCCGGGTAGTCCGGCGAACGACTGCAACCACGTTGACGCTGTGCCGCCTGCTCGGGTCTGTCTGGCCGTGTTCCTGATGGTGGCGCCGGCGACCGGGCAGCAGTGCTCGCTTCCCGGCCTGCGGACCGTCATCGCCGGCGTGGGCATGGATGGTAGGATCACCGGCGCTGCCGGCGCGCTGACCGCGGGCCTGTGGTGTACCGACTATCTGAAACTACCTGGAGTGGCGGCAGCTCAGACCAGAGGAGATCGGGGTGCAGTGGCATACCCATCCTGAGGTGCGAGCGGGGAGGGTAGTTTGTAGCTGCGCGGGTTCTCTGTCACCCGTAACGGCGGGCACAGCGCGCCTCCCCTATCAGTACCATTAGCCCAATGGTCATCAACGGGGTGCATTCAGCGCTTCGGGGCGAAGGGAGGTAAATACCATGTTGCACAGGCTGATTACTGCTCTTCTGCTCGGCCTTCTTCTGCTGCCAGCCGGGATGCAGGCTACGGCCCTGGGCAGGGGAGCACAGTCAGGATGAGGAGGAGTGGGTCCTTTGCCTCAGGCCCGATTGAGCCTGCAGAGTCCGCCGATCCGATCCGCCAGGCCGAACAGGCCCAAGTTGAGGGTGGCAGTGACGCTGGCGCGCCCGCTGAGGACGGTGGCGAGCACCGCGCGCAGCGGTAGTGCCCACACAATGGTGCCATTCTGAATGGCGCTGGCAGGTAAAGAACCCGGTGGCGAGGAGGTGAGGACAATATGTCCGACCCTCCCCGCCACGGGTTGGGCAGAAGTTATATCACCCTGAAGGAGATCGAGACCCGTGCGAGCAGAGCAGAGGGTCTTGGTGCCGGGGGACGGAATCGAACCGCCGACGCCGGGCTCTTCAGGCCCGCGCTCTACCAACTGAGCTACCCCGGCCCAGTCCTTACCGTAGTGGCTGCCGAAGGGATCCCGCAACACACTGTACCTACTTTCGCCCCGGAGGGCAAGCACCCGGATCCTGCTAGTCCTGCCCCAGCAACGACGTGTGCGCGCGGTGACGGTCCGTCGTTGTTTACACATGTGCCTGCATGGAGAACGGGCGCCAGCCAGTCCCGATGCTGCATGCAGTCACGAGCCACCGGGTCCGGGCGCAAAGCCTGATGCAGAGCCTGATACAGAGCCTGATATAATGGGCCGGGTTCATCTGGGGGTTCTGGCCATGGCTTCAGAGGTGGATTACACTGGTGCGCTGCAGGCGGTGCGCGACCGCCTGGCAAGCGGCGGTGTGGAGGCCGTCGTCGCCTACCTGGCGGAGGCCTTCCCTCACTACTCCTGGGTGGGGATCTACTGGGTGGAGGGCGGCGAGCTGGTACTGGGGCCGTGGAAGGGCCCCCAGGCCACGGAGCACACGCGCATCCCCATCGGCGCCGGTATCTGCGGGGCGGCGGCAGCCACGGGACGCACGGAGGTCGTCGACGACGTCAGCCGGGACCCCCGGTACCTGGCATGCTTTCCCTCCACGCGCTCTGAGATCGTGGTGCCCATCAGCCGGGCCGGCCGGGTGATCGGGGAGATCGACATCGACAGCGACCTCCCGGCCGCCTTCGGCCCGGACGACCGCCGGTTTCTGGAAGCGGTGGCCGCGCTCATCGCCGCGGCGTAGGGCCATGCCGCCCGCCATCGAAACCGAGGACCTCGTCCGCATCTTCCGCCTGCGCCGCTCCCGGCACCATCCCTCCGGCGCACCCATAGTGGCGCTGGACGGCGTCTCCCTGGAGGTGCCGCGGGGGGAGCTCTTCGGCCTGCTCGGTCCCAACGGCGCGGGGAAGACCACGCTGATCAAGATCCTGGTGACCCTGCTGCTGCCCACCTCGGGGCGGGCGGCAGTGGAGGGGTTCGACGTGCGCACGCAGGCGCAGCAGGTGCGGGAGCGCATCAGCATGGTCTCCGGAGGGGAGCACTCCGGCTACGGCCTCCTCACGGTGCGCGAGCAGCTGTGGATGTTCAGCCAGTTCTACGGCCTCCCCAGCGGTGAGGCGCTGGCGCGCATCGACCACCTGCTGCAGATGGTAGGTCTGTACCAGGAGCGGCACCGCAAGGTACAGCAGCTCTCCACGGGCATGCGCCAGAAGATGAACCTGGTCCGTGGCCTGCTGTCCGACCCCCACGTCTTCTTCCTGGACGAGCCCACTGTGGGCCTGGACGTGGGGGCGGCCAGGGATATCCGTACCTATATCCGGACCTGGCTGGCCGACCGCCCCGACCGCACCATCCTTCTGACGACGCACTACATGAGCGAGGCGGAGGAGCTGTGCGACCGTGTGGCCATCATCCACAAGGGCAAGATCGTGGCCTGCGACACTCCGGTCCGCCTGAAGCAGGCGGCCTCCGGCGGTTCGTACTTCCTGCTGGACACCGAGCGCCTGGACGGCGCCGACTTCCTGCGCAGCCTTCCGGGCGTGGCCCGGGTGGACAGTGCGGAGCGCGACGGCCGGACCGAGCTGCGGCTGCGCCTGGCCGAAGACGCAGCCATCGCCGGGGTGGTGGCCGCGCTCACCGGGTGCGGCCGGCGCATCCTCCGCCTGCAGAAGATCGAGCCCACCCTGGAAGACGCCTTCATCACCCTGGTGGGGCAGCGCCTGGAGGAGGCCGACCAGGAGGCCGCTGCGCCATGAGGATGCGGCGCGTCTGGTACGCCCTCCGAGGTCGGGCTTACCCGCGGACGGTGGGAGCGGCACGGGAACCCTCCTGGATCTTCTACGACCTGGCTCTACCCATCCTCGGCGTGCTGGCCTTCGTCTTCGTCTACCGCGCCCTGGGAGCGCCGCCGCAGTTCACCGGCTACGTGATCATGGGCGGGGCCACCGTCTCCTTTTGGATGAACGTGATGTGGAACATGGCCGCGCAGTTTTACTGGGAGAAGCACCAGGGCAACCTGGAGCTCTACATGATGGTCCCCTGCGGCCTCGTGCCCATCCTCCTGGGCATGGCCGCAGGAGGCATGGTGGCCACGACGGTACGCGCTGCCGTGGTGGTGGCGGTAGGCGTCCTGCTCTTCCGGGCGCCGCTGGCGGTCTCGTCCTGGCCGCTGTTTGGGCTCATCTTCGCCCTGGGGCTGGTGGCCCTCTACGGCCTCGGCATGTTCTTCAGCAGCCTCTTCCTGCTGTGGGGACGGGAGGCCTGGCACCTGGTGGGCCTGCTGCAGGAGCCGGTTTACCTGGTCTCCGGCTTCTACTTTCCCGTGCGGGCGCTGGGGCCGTGGGTGGGCCTGGCGGCCTCGATCATTCCCATCACCCTGGCCCTGGATGGCCTGCGCCAGGTGATGTTCCCGACATTCCATCCAGGCCTCTTGCCGCTGGCGTGGGAGATCGCCGGCCTGGCCCTGCTGGCGGTGCTGTTTGTGGTCCTGGCGCTGCGCATGCTGCGTCTCATGGAGCGGCTGGCCCGCCAGGAGGGCCGGCTGAGCTTCCGCTGGTGAGACGGTGCTGACCCGGGCCCTGCGCACGGCCCGCGTGGGGTTCTGGCTGGGCTGGCAGGTCCAGTCCAACTGGACCGACCCGTTCTTGTTCTTCGTTTACTCCATCGCCCGCCCCCTGGGTGGGGTGCTGATCCTCGTCTTCATGTTCTTTGTGGTGGCGGGGGGCCGGCGAGGGCCGATGCTGGACTTCTTCGTGGTCGGGGCGGCCCTCTGGCCGGTGGTGGTCTGGGCCATGCAGGGGCTGGCCTGGGGGCTGCTGGAGGACCGCGAGCACTTCAAGACCATCGCCTACATCTACACGGCGCCGGTGCCCTTCTGGGCCTACCTGGTGGGCCGCGGGTTGGCCTCGGCAGTGGTGGCACTGCCGGCCACCGTGATCACGCTGACAGCAGGGATCACGGTCCTGCAGGTTCCCCTGGTCCTCTCGCTCGACCGTCTGCCCGCACTGGCGGCAGTCTTCCTCGTAGGTGTCGCCGGCCTGGTGGCCGTGGGCATGACCGTGGTGGGGGCGCTCTTCCTCATCTCGGGAGAAGCCTGGCGGCTTCCCGACGCCGTGGGGCAGGGACTGTATCTGCTCTGCGGCGCGGTTTTTCCCCTGACGGTGCTGCCGGCCTGGCTGCAGCCGCTCACCCGCCTCTTCCCTGTGACCTACTGGCTGGAGGCGATGCGGCGGAATCTGCTTCCGCAGGACGCAGTTCGCTCCCTCCCCGGGATGGGCGGCCCGGCTGTGCTGGGTGCGCTGCTGCTGGCGACGGGCCTGTGGATCCTGCTCGCCGGACTGGCGTACGTCGGCGGCCTGGCTCGGGCACGGCAGAAGGGCATCCTGGACGCCTCCACCGGTTACTGAAGATCGCTGGCGGCGACCTCATCGGAGCCGGTGGGGCCAGAGGCCGGCGCTGCGGCGTGCTGAACCCGGCCGGGGGGCCAGCGCCGCTCCAGCAGCTCGAAGGTGCAGGCGTATTCGTTCTCGGAGTCCTGGGGGTGTTGCCCCAGGGGTATGGTCCGCCACTCTTCCGGATTCAGCGGGGGAAAGAACGAGTCTCCCTCCACGGCGGCGTGGACCCGTGTCAGGTAGATCCGGTCGGCGTGGGGCAGCGCCTCCCGGTAGATTTCCGCCCCGCCGATGACGTAGACCTCTTCCTCTGCCCGGGCCATCTGCAGCGCACCTTCCAGCGTCGGAGCGATCTCACATCCCGGCAGCCGGTAGCCGGCCTGCCGGCTAAGGACGATGGTGCGCCGTCCGGGGAGGGGCCCGCCCAGGCGGCGCATGATTGACTCCTGGGTCCTGCGGCCGACGATCACCACGTGTCCCGCGGTGAGGCGGCGGAAGCGGCGCAGGTCCTCGCGCAGGCGCCAGGGGAGGTCGCCGGCCCGGCCGATGACCCCGTTCTCGGCGACAGCCACGACAAGCGCGACCCTCACAGCGGCGTGGGAATCCTCAGGCGCGGCAGGCGCGGGTGGTAGTCCGCCACCGAGAAGTGGTGGGGGCGGAAGGCGAACAGGCTGGTCACGGACCGGTCGAAGGTCACGGTGGGGAAGCGCTGCGGCTCCGTGGCCAGCATCCGCTCCACATAGGGGAACTGATTGTGGTAGATGTGCACGTCGTCGAGGTAGTAGACGAGTTCTTTCGGCCGGTAGCCCGTCACGTGGGCGAGCATCAGGGTGAGGGCGGCATAGTGGACGAGGTTGAACGCCAGCCCCACGGGGGCATCGGCGCTGCGCTGGCGGTGGCTGATGGTGAGCTCCCCCGCTCCATTGATGTGCACGTGGAACCAGCCATGGCAGGGGGGAACGGCAGCCCGCCGGTCCGGCCGGAGCAGGTACTGCGGGATCCAGGGGGTGACCTCGTGGTAGCGCAGGTGCGGGTGGGCCCTGATCTGGGCCAGCAGGGCGCTGATCTGGTCGAAAGGGCCCTCAGCGGTGGGGAAGCGGCGGAAGGCAGCGCCGTATGAGGCCGGCCCCAGGTCTCCCGGGGGCAGGCCGGTGTGCGCCGCGTTGGCCTCGCTCACCCACTGGATCCACCAGTGGCAGCCGAAGGCCTCCAGCTCGGCTTGCGTCTGGGCCCCGTTGAGGAAGGCGCAGATCTCTCCCAGCGCCTGGTAGAATGGCGACGGCCTGCCGCCCTGAGGGGCGGGGGTGGCCAGGTCCCGTTCGGTAATCAGGGGGAACCCGTTGGCCAGGGGGAAGCGCATGAGGTGGCCGACCACCCGGCGTGCTGGCACTTCGTGGGCGGTAGGGACGTCTTCTCCCTCCTCCAGGATGCGGCGCAACAGTTCCCGGTACTGGAGATCCGGACTCCTCTGGTCGAAGGGGAGGTAGACCGGCGGCTCCTCCCCGGTCAGGGAAGATGCCACCATGGCAGCGGGGCTTTCGCGGCCGGCGGACGGTTGCAGGCGAGGACCGCTCATCTCCGCGAACTCCTTAGGTGCATCCAGCTTGGATGCGTCCGGCCGCAGGCGCAGCCCAGACGACCCATCAGGTGCAAGATGACCTCAGGGAGAGGGTCGGGGATAGAGCGGGGTCGGATGCGGTGTGGTCAGGACGGTCAAAAGGGTGGCGAAATGGACAGGTCTAGGCGTCGACCCCCCCTGAGATCAAGAGGTATTTCCACATGTGGTGGCAGATTCCTCCTGCCTGCCCTACATCTTGTGGAAACTTTCTCTTTAGGCAGGGCGAGGACCTGCATCCGGGGTGAGTCAGAAGGTGGTCTTTTCCTTCCGACAGGGCAGGAGGTAGCATAAAAGGGTCGCAACATGGCTTCACCTCTCATCGAAGAGCTCAAGAAGCGGCTGGCCTCCCTGCCTCCGGCCCCGGCGGCGGCAGAGAACCTGCGGCGGGCCGCTGTGCTCGTGCCCCTGTTCGAATCGGGAGGTGAGGTGCACCTGTTGCTCACCCGGCGCAGCCAGGCGGTGGAGCACCACAAGGGGCAGATCGCCTTTCCCGGCGGCGCCGCCGACGGTGACGAGAACCTCCGCCAGACCGCGCTGCGGGAGACCTTCGAGGAGGTTGGGCTACCTCCGGAGCGCGTGGAGATCCTGGGGCGCCTTCCGGATGTGGAGGTCGTGGCCTCGGGATTCCGGGTGAGTCCCTTTGTCGGCGTGATCCCCCATCCCTACCCCCTGCGCCCCAGCAGCGAGGAGATCGAAGAGATCGTCTCCGCCCCCCTGGCCGTCTTCCGCCGGCCGGCGAACCTGCGGGTCGAGCGGCGAGACCGGGGCGGGCGGCGGTATGAGATTCTGCACTACACTTACCGGGGACACGACATCTGGGGCGCCACGGCCCGGATCATCAGGCACCTGGTCGACCTGCTGGAGGGGGCGTAGGCGGACCTTCCCGCAGCCGCGGGAGGGGCGGTGCTAGAATAGGCCCAAGCGGAGACGTGTTGGGGTACGGGCAAGTGCCCAGGGCTGTCTACCTGGATTATGCCTCTACCACGCCGCTGGACCCCCGGGTGGCGGAAGCCATGGAGCCGTTCTTCCGGAAGCGGTTCGGCAATCCCAGCAGCGTGCACACCTTCGGGCAGAGCGCCCGGCAGGCGGTGGACGCCGCGCGGGAGACCGTGGCCCGCGCGGTGGGGGCAGATGACCCGGAGGAGATCGTCTTTACCAGCGGCGCCACCGAGGCGGACAATTTCGCCCTGATCGGAGCGGCCTACGCCGGTGAGCCCCGCGGTCGGCACCTGGTGGTCAGCGCCGTAGAGCACCACGCCGTCCTGGAGCCCGCCCGCTTCCTGGCCTCGCGCGGGTTTGAGCTCACAGTTGTGCCCGTGGACGGGACCGGCCGGGTCGACCCCGATGCCGTCCGCCGCGCCATTCGCCCTCAGACCATCCTGGTCTCGGTGATGCACAGCAACAACGAAATTGGCACGCTGCAGCCGGTGGCCGAGATCGGTCGGATCACCCGGGAGGCCGGGGTGCTCCTGCACTGCGATGCAGCGCAAAGCGCGGGGATCGTACCCGTGAACGTGCAGGCGCTGGGCGTGGACCTACTCTCCCTCTCCGCACACAAGCGCTACGGGCCCAAGGGCGTGGGGGCGTTGTACATCCGCAAAGGCACGCCCCTGGTGCGTCTCCTCCACGGCGGAGCGCATGAGGGCAACCGCCGCGCCGGCACCCCCAACGTCCCCGGGATCGTCGGCTTTGCTGCAGCGCTGCGCCTGGCGCTGCAGGAGATGGATGCGGAGGCCGCCCGCCTGCGCGCGTTGCGGGACCGGATGATCGCCGGGCTGCTGACCCTGGACGGGGTCCGGCTCAACGGCCACGCCAGGGAACGCCTACCCGGGAACGTCAACGTCTCCTTTCGCGGGGCGGACAGCGAGTCGTTGCTCCTGGCCCTGGACCTGCAGGGGGTGGCCGCCAGCAGTGGGGCGGCCTGCACCTCCGGCAGCCTGGAGCCTTCGCACGTGCTGGCGGCCATCGGCCTGGACGCGGAGACGGCGGCTGGAACGCTGCGCTTCTCCCTGGGGCGCTGGACCAGCGCTGAGGAGATCGACTACGTCCTGGAGATCCTGCCGGGGATCCTGCAGCAGGTGCGCTCGGCGCTGGTGCGCTAGTCCATCTGGCAGTGCTTCGGCGCGTCGCCGTTGACGGTACGGTGGCGCGCTTATTGACACCTCCCGGCCTCTCTGCAATTATGCCCTTGTGCCACCATCCGCGCGAGCGCGCGCCTGTTAGAGGCACATGACCCAGCCGCTGGCAGCGTACCTCCCCGTCTTCATCCACCTCCTCCTGGCCGTGCTGCTCACCGCAGCTCTCCTGGGAGGGCACGCCCTCCTGGGCGGACGGCGCCCCACACCGGCCAAGCTGGAGCCCTATGAGTCCGGGGTCTGGCCCATTGGCAGCGCCCGGGTGCGCGTCCCCATCCGTTACTACCTCATCGCCATGCTCTTCATCATCTTCGATCTCGAGGTGGTCTTCCTCTACCCCTGGGCGGTGGTGCTGCGGGAGCAGGGGGGCGTGGCCCTGTGGGCCATGCTGGTCTTCCTGGGCGTGCTGGCCGTGGGCTTCGTCTACGAGTGGGCCAGGGGAGGCATGGAGTGGGAGTAGAGATTCCTGTGCCCGGGCGCGCCGCCGCCGGGGTCTCCCCCGAGGACGTGCAGCTGTTGGAGCGGCAGGTGCTGACCACCCGGGCCAGCCGCGTGATCGCCTGGGCGCGCAAGAGCTCCATCTGGCCGGTGCAGTTCGGCCTGGCCTGCTGCGCCATCGAGATGATGTCGACCGCGGCGGCCCGCTTCGACATCGCCCGCTTCGGCAGCGAACTCTTCCGGGCCTCCCCGCGGCAGTCCGACCTGATGATCGTGGCGGGCCGAGTCTCCCAGAAGATGGCGCCGGTGCTGCGCCACATCTACGACCAGATGCTGGAGCCCAAGTGGGTCCTGGCCATGGGGGACTGCGCTTCCTGCGGTGGGGTCTTCAACAACTATGCATTGGTGCAGGGCGTGGACAAGGTGGTCCCCGTGGACGTCTACGTCGCCGGCTGCCCGCCACGGCCAGAGGCGCTGCTGTTCGGTCTGCTGCAGCTCCAGGAGAAGGTCGCCCGCAGCGGAGGGCGCCGCTAGTGGGGAGCGGTGCGGCCCCTGCCGCCCTGACCGTGCTGCTGGCGGCGCTGCCCGACGCCGTGCAGGAGCAGGTGGAGTTCCGCGGGGAGACCACCGTCGTGGTCAGTCCGGATCGCGTCCTGGAGGTCCTGACCTTCCTCCGCGACCGCCTGGCCCCCCGTCCTCCTGCGCTCACCGACCTCACCGCCGTGGATCGCCTGCCCCTCGAGCCCCGCTTCGAGGTTGTCTACCTGCTGACCTGGTACGACCCACCCGGCCGCCTGCGGGTGAAGACCCGGTTGCCGGGGGCTGATCCCCAGGTGGACAGCGCCACGGGGCTGTGGCCGGCGGCCAACTGGCTGGAGCGCGAGGTCTACGACCTCTTCGGCATCCGCTTCCGCGGCCACCCCGACCTCACCCGCATCCTCCTGCCCGACGACTGGGAGGGGCACCCGCTGCGCAAGGACTACCCGCTGGTGGAGGAGCCGGTGGAGTTCCTCGGCCGGATCCCACCCATCCCCAGCCAGGCCATCCCCCGAGTCCCTCCCCGGGAGCAGTAACCGCCGTGGCCGCCCCAAGCCGCGAGACGCTCACCATCAACATGGGTCCGCAGCATCCGGCCACCCACGGCGTGCTGCGCCTGGTCCTGGACCTGGAGGGCGAGGTGATCATAGGCGCCCGGCCGGTGATCGGCTACCTGCACACCGGTATCGAGAAGGAGATGGAAACGCGGACCTATCACCAGAACATCGTCTTCCCGCCGCGTGTGGAGTACCTGGCCACCATGATCGAGGAGGTGGCCTACGTGCAGGCGGTGGAGAAGCTGCTGGGCATCACCCCGCCCAAGCGCTGCCAGTACATCCGCGTGGTCCTGATGGAGCTCTCCCGCATTGCCAGCCACCTGGTCTACCTGGGCAGCGCCGGGATCGACCTGAACATCACCAGCCTGTGGATGTATGCCTTCGCCCCGCGGGAGCGGATTCTGGACATCTTCGAGGCGGTCAGCGGCCAGAGGATGATGCACGGCTACATGCGCGTGGGCGGGCTGCAGTGGGATGTGCCCGCAGACTTCATTCCCCGGGTACGCGCGGAGATGGAGGAGCTGCCCCGACGCCTGGACGAGTTTGAGGCCCTGCTAAACGACAACCTGCTGTGGCGGCGGCGGCTGGAGGGGGTGGCCGTCCTCCCTCCGCAGGAGGCGCTGAGCTACGGCTGCACGGGCCCCGTGCTCCGCGGGTCGGGGGTGAACTACGACGTGCGCCGTGCCTTTCCCTATAGCTCCTACGAGGATTTCCAGTTCGACGTGCCGCTGGGCCAGCGGGGGGACGCCTTTGACCGCTACCTGGTGCGCATGGAGGAGATGCGGCAGAGTCGCCGCATCATCCTCCAGGCGCTGGATCGCCTGCCCGACGGCCCGGTCAGCGCGGACGACCGCAAGGTGACCCTGCCGCCGCGCCGGGAGCTGGTGCGCAGCATGGAGGCGGTGATCCACCAGTTCAAGCTGGTGAGCGAAGGCTTTCACCCGCCGCCAGGGGAGGTCTACAGCGCCGTCGAATCTCCTCGCGGGGAGAAGGGGTACTACATCGTCAGTGATGGCAGCAACCGACCGGTCCGCGTGCACATCCGCACCCCCTCGCTGTGCAACCTGCAGGCGCTTCCGGTGATGATCTATCGGGGGTACATGGCGGACGTCGTGGTGGCCATTGCCAGCACGGACATCATCCTGGGAGACGTCGACCGCTGATGGCCCCGCTACCAGACGAGGCGCGGGACGAGATCCGCCGCCTCCAGCGCCACTACGAACAACGGCAGTCCGCGCTGCTGCCAGCGCTGTTCGTGGCCCAGCGGGAGCTGGGCTGGCTGCCCCCGCAGGCGCTGCAGGAGGTAGCCGACCTGCTGGACCTGCCGCTGTCCGAGGTGACCGCCGTCGCCTCCTTCTACCGCTTCTTCTTTCTGGAGCCCGCAGGGCGCCACCTCATCCTCCTGTGCACGAACCTGGCCTGTCTGCTGAACGGGGCGGAAGACCTGCGCCGCCACCTGGAGGAGCGGCTGGGCGTGCGCCCCGGGCAGACCACGCCGGACGGGGCGTTCACCTTCCGCGAGTCAGAGTGCCTGGCGGCCTGCCACCTGGCGCCCATGCTCATGGTGGACCGGGAGCGGTTCGGCCCGCTGACCCCGCGGGAGGTGGACGAGCTGCTGGAGCGATACCGTGCCCGCTGAATCCATCCTGCTGCGCTTTATGGAGGGGGAGGGAACCGCCGACCTGGAAGCCTACCTGCGGGTCGAGGGCTACGCGGCGGCGCGGCACGCCCTCACCGCCCTAACCCCGGAAGAGGTCATCGAGATCGTCGACCGGTCCGGGCTGCGCGGCAAGGGCGGAGCGGGCTTTCCCACAGCGCGCAAGTGGAAGTTCGTCCCCAAGGACGCGCCCCTCAAGTACGTGGTGGTCAACGGCGACGAGGCTGAGCCGTGCACATTCAAGGACCACATGTTGCTGGAACGCGCCCCGCACCTGTTGCTGGAGGGGATCATCATTGCCGCCTACGCCGTGGGCGCCCACAAGGCCTACGTCTACGTGCGCCGCGAGGGTTATCTGGCCCGGGAGCGGCTGCGCCAGGCGGTGGCGGCAGCCTATGCCCGCGGCTTCCTGGGGCGGAAGATCTTCGGCACAGGCATGGACCTGGAAGTGGTGGTGCACAGCGGCGCCGGCGCCTACATCGCCGGAGAGGAGACGGCGCTGCTGGAGTCGCTGGAAGGCCGCCGCGCCATGCCCCGGCCGCGTCCGCCCTTCCCCGCGGTCTTTGGCCTCTACGGCCGGCCCACCGTAGTGAACAACGTGGAGACGCTCAGCCACCTGCCGGCGGTGATCCGTCTGGGGCCAGAGGGCTACCGCGCCCTGGGCCCGCCGGCACTCTTCTCCGTGAGCGGCCACGTACGTACCCCGGGGGTCTACGAGCTGCCGCTGGGGACGCCCATGCGCCAGGTGATCGCCGCGGCCGGCGGCCTGCGCCCGGGGCGGAGGTTCAAGGCCGCCTTCCCCGGAGGGTCCTCCTCGGCCCTCCTCACCGCGGAGCACCTGGACGTGCCTATGGACTACGAACCCCTGCGGGCGGTGGGTTCCATGCTGGGGTCGGCCTCGCTCATCGTCATGGACGACACCACCTGCATCGTCCGGGTGGTGGCCCGGGCCGTGGCCTTCTATAAGGAAGAGTCCTGCGGCAAGTGCACCCCCTGCCGGGAGGGCACCTACTGGCTCTCCCAGATCTTTGACCGCATCCTTGAGGGCCGGGGACGGGCCGAGGACCTGGAGCTCCTGACCCACATCTCCCGCGGGATGAGTAACGGTGCCTGCTTCTGCCTGCTGGGGGAGAGCGTGCCGCCCGGCCTGGAGGCATCGCTGCGGCACTTCCGTCATGAGTACGAATACCACATCCGCACCGGGCGCTGCGACGTGGAGGCGGCCCTCGCCGCGGCCGTCGCCCCGGGTGCCTAGTCCCGGGAGCCGTGACTGAGCGCAGTGAGATCACCCTGACCATCGACGGGCGCCAGGTGACCGTCCCCCGCGGCATCACCGTCTGGCAGGCGGCCCGGCAGGCCGGCATCGACATCCCCATCTTCTGTTACCACGACCGGATGCCCCCGCTGGGAGCCTGCCGCCAGTGCCTGGTGCGCGTGGAGAAGAACCCGCGCTGGCAGACCTCCTGCACGCTCCTGGCCGAGGAGGGCATGGTGGTGCACGCCAGCACCCCGGAGGTGCGGGCGGCGCAGGAGCGCAACCTGGAGTTCCTCCTGATTAACCACCCGCTGGACTGCCCTATCTGCGACAAGGGTGGGGAGTGCCCGCTGCAGGACCAGACCTTTGCCTACGGCCCCGGACGCAGCCGGTTCGTGGAGACCAAGCGGGACTTCGCCAAGCCGGTCTCCCTGGGGCCGATCCTGGTGCTGGACCGAGAGCGCTGCATCCTCTGCTGGCGCTGCGTCCGCTTCGGCGAGCTCATCGCTGGTGACGAGGCGCTGAAGGGGTTCGAGCGGGGCTTCGCCACCGAGATCAACACCCCATTTACCTGGCCCGTGCGCTCCAAGTTTATCGGCAACACCATCAACATCTGTCCTGTGGGCGCCCTGACCAGCCGCACCTACCGCTTCCGCGCCCGCCCCTGGGACACCACCCCGGTCCCCTCCGTGTGCAATCACTGCGGGTTGGGATGTGCGCTCTGGCTGGACGTGCGCGACCAGACCGTGGCCCGGGTCCGGGCCAGGGAGACTCCGGACCTGAACGACATCTGGCTATGCGACCTGGGGCAGTTCGGCTTCTCCTTCGTGCACGCGCGGGACCGGCTGACCCGGCCGCTTGTGCGCCGCCACGGGCGGCTGCAGGAGGCGAGCTGGGAGGAGGCACTCGCGCTGGTGGCCGGACGGCTGGCGGCGGCGCGGCGGGACGGCCCCGGCCGGGTCGGGGTGCTGGGGGGAATGCGGCTGACCAACGAGGAGAACTTCCTGCTGTCCCGCCTCTTCCGCCAGGTGGTGGGCACGCCGCACCTGGACCACCGCCTCGACGCCCGCCCGGGCAGCGCCAGCCTGGAGGTGGCCTGGGGACTGCGCACGCCGCTGGAGACCATCTCCCACAGCGATCTGCTGCTGCTGGTGGGCTGCGACATCACCGAGGAGTACCCCATCGCCTGGCTGCGGATGAAGCAGGCCACAGACCGCGGCGCCGCCCTGTACACCCTCCACTGCCGGCCGCTGGAGATCCGCCGCTTCGCCCGCGCCTCCCTGGTGCCTGCTCCGGGTGCGGAGGGAGTGGTGATGTCGCAGTTGGCCGCCGCCGTGAGCGGGGCGGCACCAGATGAAGCCGTCCTGCGCCAGGTGGGGGTGGACCCCGCGGTGGTGGAGACCCTGGCCGCGGGGGTGCGCACGGCCAGGAAACCCATGGTCTTCCTGGGGAAGAGCGCGCTGGAGGGGCTTGCGGGTAGGGCGGTACTGCGTGCCGCGGCGCAGCTCCAGGCCGGGGGGTGCACCGTGCACATCATGCGCGGCAAGGGCAACGCCGTTGGCGCCGCCCTCATGGGGGTGCTGCCGGTTCCCGGCGGGTGGACCGCGCCGGAGATCATCCGCCAGGCGGGAGGCGGTGCGCTGCAGGTACTCTACGTCCTGGGGGGCGACCCGGCCACCGAGGTGGCGGACGGGCGAGCATGGACGGCGGCCCGGGCGGGAACGCCCTTCCTGGTCGTCCACGACCTCTTCCTTACCCAGACCGCGCAGCAGGCGGACGTGGTCCTGCCTGTTCTGGCCTTCGCCGAGAAGGACGGCACGGTGTGCAACCTGGAGGGGCGGGTGCAGCGCATCACCGCAGCGGTCCGCGGCCCCGGCGAGGCCCGCGGCGACGCTGCGGTGCTGGCCGACCTGGCCGCGCGCCTGGGCGCCCCCTGGGCCTACGACGGCTGGGAGGAGATCTTTGCCGCCGCTTCCGCCGCGGTCCCCGGGCTGGCCGTGGGGGCGGTCCTATCGCCGCCGCCGCTTGCGGGGGAGTGGCCGGCGGACAGTGCTCCTCTACCCCGGGCTGCGGACCTGGTCCTGATCAGCGGGGAGGTGCTCTTCGACCGCGGCAGCATGACCGGCCGCTCGCCCGCCATCGCCGAGCTGGCCGGCCCGCCCACCGTCTGGGTCCACCCTGCCGACGCCGCCGCCTGCGGGCTTGCCGACGGCGCACTGGCCCGGCTCTCTGCGGGCGATGCCTCCCTGGTACTGAGGGCCCGCGTCACCTCCGAGGTGCCTCCCGGTCGGGTTTTCGTTCCCCGGGGCTTCGATGCGCTCCCCCTGCACCGTCTCCTCTCCTGGGATCGCCCCCTGCCGGCGGTCTCGCTGCGTGCGGTGGGCGGGACGGCTGCTGCCGCTGCGGGCGCGGAGGCCGCACCGTGATCCCTCTCCTGGTGGAGGCTGGCATCAAGAGCGCTGTCCTGCTGCTGGCGCTGCTCACGGCTACCGCCTACCTGACTCTGCTGGAGCGCCGGCTCCTGGGGAGGTTCCAGCTGCGATACGGGCCCAACCGCGCCGGGCCGCTGGGCCTGCTCCAGCCGCTGGCCGACGGGGTGAAGCTGCTCTTCAAAGAGAGCTTCGTCCCCGCGCAGGTGGATCCCATAGTCTACTGGCTGGCCCCGGCGATCTCCATGGTGGCGGCGCTGTTCGTCTACGTGGTCATCCCCTTCGGCCCCGCCGTGGTGCTCTTCGGGCGGACCATCCCCCTGGTGCTGGCCGATGTGAACGTGGGCATCCTTCTGGTGCTGGCCGCCTCCTCCATCGGCGTCTACGGCATCATCCTGGGCGGGTGGTCGGCCAGTAACAAGTACTCCCTCCTGGGGGCGCTGCGCAGCAGCGCGCAGCTCATCTCCTACGAGCTGACCCTGGGGCTTGGGGTCATTGCCGTGGTCCTGCTGGCCGGGTCCCTGTCCATGGTGAGAATCGTAGAGGCGCAGCGGGAGCTCTGGTTCGCCTTCCGCTTCCCTTACGGGACGGTGGCTTTCCTCCTGTTCCTGGTCGCCGGGGTGGCGGAGACCAACCGCGCTCCCTTCGACCTGCCGGAGGCGGAACAGGAGCTGATCGCCGGCTACCAGACCGAGTACGGCGGGTTCAAGTTCGCCATGTTTTACATCGGCGAGTACATGTCAGTGATCACCATCAGCGCTCTTGTGGCCACCCTCTTTTTGGGCGGCTGGTACGGCCCGCCGCTAGCGGGGAGGTGGCTGCCGGGCCCCTTCTGGGTGATCCTGAAGATCCTGGCCGGCGTCTTCTTCTTCATCTGGCTGCGGGCGACGCTGCCCCGGGTGCGGCACGACCAGCTCATGGCCCTGGGCTGGAAGGTGCTGCTCCCCGCGGGCTTCCTGAACGTGCTGCTGGCCGCCGTGGTGGTGGCGCTGCGGGGGGCGTAGGATGCGCCGGGAAGACGGGTGAGCACGACCATGGCGGTGGCCCTGCGGCAGGTGCTGGGGCTTCTCCGGGGGCTGGGGGTGACCCTGCGCGTCCTGGCGCGTCCCCCGGTGACGGTGCTCTACCCGGAGCGGAAGCCTCCGGTGGAGCCGCGCTTCAAGGGGCGGCACTGGCTGACCCGGTACGCAGACGGGCTGGAGCGGTGCATTGGCTGCGAGCTGTGCGTCATCGTCTGCCCCTCCCAGGCCATCTTCGTCCAGGCGGCGGAGAACACTCCCGAGCACCAGGTCAGCCGCGGGGAGCGCTACGCCGCCGACTTCCAGATCAACATGCTGCGCTGCATTTTCTGCGGCTTCTGCGAGGAGGCGTGCCCCACGGGGGCCATCGTCCTGGGGCACGACTACGAGCTGGCCGGCCCCAGCCGGGCGGCGCTGATCTACACCAAGCCCATGCTCACCGAGCCGTATCCCGGGGCCAGCGGCCGCGACCCCCACCGGGAGGTGTGATGGAACCCGTCCTCTTCATCATCTTTGCCGCGCTGGCCCTGGCCGGCGGACTGGGTGTGGTCGCCTCCGCCCGGGCCATCCACAGCGCGCTGGCGCTGCTAATGGTTCTGGGCGCGCTGGCCGGACTCTACCTGCTGCTGGGGGCGCAGTTCATCGCTGTCCTCCAGGTGATCGTCTACGCCGGCGCCATCGTTGTCCTCTTCCTCTTCGTCATCATGCTGCTGCACATGGCCACCGGCGAGCCCCCCACCCGAGGTCTGCGGCCCTGGCGGGCCGGGGCCACCCTGGTTGCCGCCTTCTTCCTGGCCGGGGTGCTCTTCGCCTCCCTGCGGGCCCCCGGTCTGGCGGATCCGGCGCCGGCCCCGCCGGAGGGCTTTGGCAGCACCGAGGCCGTGGGACGACTGCTCTTCACTCGCTTCCTCCTGCCGTTCGAGCTGGCCTCCGTGGTGCTCCTGGTGGGGATTGTCGCCGCGGTGGTCCTGGCCAAGGGGGCTCTGGTGCTGCGGGTCCCCGCGCGCCCGCCGTCTGAGGTGGAGGCGAAGGCGGAGGCGGTGCCGCGGTGACGGTGCCCCTGCCGGCCTACCTGGTGCTGGGTGCCCTCCTCTTCTCCCTGGGTGCGGTGGGGGTACTGGTGCGGCGCAACGCGTTAATTGTCTTCATGTCCATCGAGCTGATGCTGAACGCAGTGAACCTGACGTTCGTCGCCCTCAGCCGCCATCTGCCGTCCATGGACGGGCAGCTGGCGGTATTCTTCACCATCGTTGTGGCCGGGGTGGAGGTGGTGGTGGGGCTGGCCATCATTGTAGAGATCTTCCGCTCCCGGGCCACGGTCGACCTGGACGAGGTCCGCCTGCTCCGTGGCTAGCTTTGCCTGGACGATTCCCCTGTGGCCGGCCCTGGGCTGGCTGGTGCTGGGCCTGGTGGGAGGGCGGCTGCCGCGGGGTGCCGTGGCGCTGGTGGGATGCGGCAGCGTGGCCCTGGCCGCAGCGGCGGCCACGAGCGCCTGGCTGACCTTTCCCGGGGCCCCGGCGCAGCGGACCTTCTACACATGGATCGCCGCGGGCGCCTTCAGGGTGGAGGCGGGGCTGCTGCTGGACCGCCTCTCCCTGGTGATGTCGCTGGTGGTGAGCAGCGTGGGGCTGCTCATCCACATCTACTCCGTCGGCTACATGGCCGGGGACCGAGCCTACAGCCGCTACTTCGCCTACCTGAACCTCTTCATGGCCTCCATGCTGCTGCTGGTGCTGGGGAAGAACCTCCTGGTCTTCTTCGTGGGGTGGGAGCTGGTGGGGCTGTGCTCCTACCTGCTGATCGGGTTCTGGTTCGATCGGGAGCGCGCGGCCAGCAGCGGGCGCAAGGCCTTCGTGGTCAACCGCATCGGCGACGCCGCGTTCCTGGTGGGGATCCTGCTGCTGTGGACCCAGCTGGGGACGCTGGATCTGCGGGCGATCGGCGCGCAGGCCCGGACGCTCTCTGCTTCGGTGATGGTGGCGGCGTCGCTGCTCCTCTTTGCCGGGGCCACGGGGAAGTCGGCGCAGCTGCCGCTGTACACCTGGCTGCCCGACGCCATGGAGGGCCCCACCCCCGTCTCAGCCCTGATCCACGCGGCCACCATGGTCACCGCCGGGGTCTACATGATCGCCCGCCTCTTCCCGCTGTTCACCCACCCGGTGACGCTGTCGGTGGTGGCCACGGTGGGAGCGGCTACCGCGTTCTTTGCTGCCACCGTCGCCCTGGTGGAGTGGGATATGAAGCGGGTGATGGCCTACTCCACCATCAGCCAGCTGGGCTATATGTTCCTGGCCATGGGCACGCTGGCCCCCGCCGCCGGCATCTTCCACCTGACCACCCACGCCTTCTTCAAGGCGCTGCTCTTCCTGGCCGCCGGCAGCGTCATGCACGCCATGGACAACGTGGTGGACATGCGCGCCCTGGGCGGTCTGGCCCCCCGCCTGCGATACACCACGGGAACCTTCGTCATCGGCGCTCTGGCCCTGGCGGGCATCCCGCCGTTTGCCGGCTTCTTCAGCAAGGACCTGATCCTGGAGAAGGCGTGGGAGCACGCCGCAGCCGGGGGGAGCTTGCTGCCGTTCCTTCTGGGGCTGGTCACGGCGCTGGTGACGGCGGTCTATATCACGCGGGCCACGCGCTACACCTTCTTCGACCGGCCCCGCCGGGAGGCGCACCCCCATGAGGCCCCGCCGGTGATGCTGTGGCCCATGCTCGCCCTCGCCAGCCTCAGCCTGGGCGGCGGACTGCTGGGCGCGCGAACGGTGGGCGCGCCACTGCTGAAGTTCCTGGGGCTGCAGTTCGCCGTGCGCGCGCCGCATGCGGCGGCACCCGGGCTGTCTGCCCCGACGCTGGCGGTCCTCGCTGCCGTGGCCGGGGTGGTCGTCGGCTGGCTCGGCTACCGTGACCGGCGCGATCCCGACCTGGGCTGGGTGGCTCACCTGTTCCGCCGCCACTGGTACCTGCTGGATCTCTACGACGGGGTGCTCGTCCCCGCAGCCAGGCACCTGGCGCTGCTTCTGGCCGGCCCGGTGGATCTGGGCCTGATCGACCGCGCGGTTAACGGGATCGGGGCGCTGGCCGCCGCAGGGGCCCGGGGACTGCGCCAGCTGCAGACCGGCTACATCCGGCAGTATGCGGCGGTCATCCTGGTGGGGGCGATCCTGATCATGGCCTACTGGGTGGCGCGCTGATGCTCACCTGGCTGATCTTCACCCCGACCATCGGCGCAGCCGTGGTGGCGGCGCTGCCGCGCCGGCGCGCCGGCGCAGCGCGTTGGGTGGGATGGCTGGCCAGCCTGGCCACTCTGGGCCTGGCCGTCCGGCTCTTCCAGGCCTTCGTCCCGGGCAGCGGGGAGATGCAGTTTGTCGTCCGCCGGCCCTGGGTGCCGCTTTTGGGCATCGAGTACGCGCTGGGGGTGGATGGGATCTCGCTGCTACTGGTGATGCTCACCGCGGTGATCTTTCCCATCGCCCTGCTCTCCTCCTGGGGGGCAATTGCGGAGAAGGTGCGGGAGTTCACGGTGGCCATGCTCCTCCTGGAGACCGCCGTCCTGGGGACCTTCCTCAGCCTGGACCTGCTGCTCTTCTACGTCTTCTGGGAGGCAGTGCTGGTTCCCATGTACTTCCTCATCGGCATCTGGGGCGGCCCACAGCGCACCTACGCCGCCAACAAGTTCATCCTGTACACCATGGCAGGCAGCGTGCTGATGCTGGTGGCCATCATCGCCTTCTACCTGACGGCGGCGCCGGCGGGCGCGCGCACCTTTGATCTGCTGCGCCTCCAGGAGGCGGCGCCGCCCTCAGGGCTTGCTCCCTGGCTGTTTGCCGCCTTCACCCTGGCCTTCGCCGTGAAGGTGCCGCTGTGGCCGCTGCACACCTGGCTGCCGGACGCGCACGTGGAGGCACCCACCGCTGGCAGCGTAATCCTGGCAGCCCTCCTGCTGAAGATGGGGACCTACGGGTTCCTCCGCTTCTCCCTGGGACTCTTCCCCCAGGTGGCGGTCACCGCCGCACCGCTGCTGCTGGCCCTGGGGGTGGTGGGGGTCATCTACGGGGGGATCGTCTCCTGGGCCCAGCCTGACCTGAAGCGCCTGGTGGCCTTCAGCAGCGTTAGCCACCTGGGCTTGGTCACCCTGGGCATCTTCGCCCTGACCACCGAGGCGCTGCAGGGCGCCCTGCTGCAGATGGTCAACCACGGCATCTCCACCGGCGGGCTGTTCCTCATCGTCGGCGTCCTCTACGACCGGCTGCACACCCGGGCCATCGCCGACTACGGCGGGGTGGCCGCGCTTATGCCGCGCTTCGCCGCCCTCTTCACCATCGTCCTGCTCTCCTCCGCCGCTGTGCCATCGACCAACGGTTTCGTAGGCGAGTTCCTCATCCTGCTGGGGACCTTTCACCGTTCCCCGCCACTGGCCGTCCTGGCCGTCAGCGGGGTGATCCTCTCGGTGATCTACCTGCTGTGGGCCTACCAGAAGGTGATGCAGGGTCCGGTGAGGGCAAAGACGCCGGAGCGCCTGGTGGAGGTGAACGCGCGAGAGGCGCTGGTCTTCCTCCCGCTGGTGGTGCTCATCTTCTGGATCGGCCTGTACCCTTCCCCTCTGCTGCGCCGCTCCGAGGCTTCCGTGCGCGCGGTGGTGGAGCGCGTGGAACGCCGTACGCAGGGTGCGGTGACGCCTGGACGGCCAGTCGCAGGTACCCCCGGCGCGGTAGCTGGGAGGATTCCGCCTCTGGGGGCACGGTGACGCCGTGAGTGCGGCCATCGACCTGCGCACCGTCCTGCCGGAGGTGGTGGTGGCCGCCCTGGCCATGGCGGTGTTGATGTGGGATGTGCTGGCCGGGGTCCGCGGGCGGAAGGCGCTGGCCCCGGGAACTATCCTGGGGCTGGCGGCCGCCGCCGGGGCCGTGATCTGGGTGGGGCCTCGCCCGCCGGCCTTCGCCGGCGCCTACCTGCGCGATGCTGCCACGGTGCTCTTCCAGGCCATCGCGCTGATCTCTGCGGTTCTGGCCACCCTCCTTGGCGCCGACTACCTGCGGCGAACCGGCCTGGAACGAGGGGAGTACTATGCCCTCCTCCTCTTTGCCTGCCTGGGCGCTATGGTCATGGCGGCCGCCGGAGACCTGATCGTCCTATTCCTGGGACTGGAGACCCTATCCATCCCGCTGTATGTCCTGGCCGCCTTCCGCCGCGGGAATGTCCGCTCCCAGGAGGCGGGGATGAAGTACTTCCTGCTGGGATCCTTCTCCACGGCCTTCTTCCTCTACGGGGTTGCCCTGCTCTATGGTGCCTCTGGGTCCACCGCTCTGGGGGCGCTGGCCCGGGCTGCAGCGGCGGGGCTGACCCCGCTGCTGGGGATAGGCGTCGCCCTTTTCTCCATCGGCCTGGCCTTCAAGGCCGCCCTGGTCCCCTTCCACACCTGGGCACCCGACGTCTACGAGGGGGCGCCGCTGCCGGTGACGGCCTATATGGCGGTGGTGGCCAAGGTGGGCGCATTCGCCGCGGTGCTGCGGGCCTTCCCCCTGGCCCTGCCCGGGCTGGCCGGCCAGTGGACGCTGCTGCTGGCCACCCTCAGCGTGGCCACCATGATCCTGGGCAACCTGGTGGCGCTGGTGCAGCGCTCTATGAAACGCCTGCTGGCCTACTCCAGCATCGCCCACGCCGGGTACCTGCTGATCGGGGTGGCTGCCGGAGGAGCGGAGGGGGCGTGGGCGATGGTCTTCTACCTGGTGGCCTACCTCTTCATGACCCTGGGCGCGTTTGCTGTGGTCCTGCTGCTGCAGCGGGCCGGCGAGGAAGCGGACCTTATCGAGGAGTACGCCGGCCTGGGAGGGAGGGCGCCCTGGCTGGCCGCGGCCATGGCCGTGTTTATGGTCTCCCTGGCCGGACTGCCCCCGACGGCGGGGTTCATCGGCAAGTTCTACCTGTTCAGTGCGGCCCTGGCTGCGGGCCAGCCCGCGGTGGCTCTGGTGGGGGCCCTGACCTCGGTGGTTTCCGTCTACTACTACCTGCGCGTCCCCTACATCATGTTCGTGGGCAGGGAGGTGGAGGGTGTGGAGGTGGTACCTGCGCCCGGCGTGCGCGCCGTCGTCGTCACCGCGGCAGCGGCGGTGATCCTCCTGGGCGTGCTCCCGGGCGCGCTGACGCAGGCGGTCCACCCTCTGGTCGACCTCTTCGGCGCCCGGTGAGGTTCCGCGCTTACGGCTCGGGATCCGCGCCGACCGGCGGGGGCTGAGGGGGCGAGCTGCGGGGACGGCGCCAGAGGAACCACACGCCGGCCAGAAGCAGGATCGCTGCGGCCACCTGGCCGTAGGCCAGGGTCCCCAGGATGACGTGCTCCTCGCTGCGCAGCGCATCCAGGAGGATACGTCCGGCGGAGGTGAGCACGACAACGACCCACCACACCTGCCCGGGGAACGCGCGCCGCCTGGCCACGCGCCAGGCGGCCCAGAGGATCACTACGGCCAGCGCCATCTCGTAGAGCTGCAGGGGATGGCGCGGCGCATCCGGCGCCGTGGGGAAGAGGACTCCCCAGGGCAGCGCCGTCGGGTCTCCGTATAGCTCGCCGTTCATGAAGTTGCCGAAGCGGACGAAGATGTTGCCCAGGGGGATGGCCCAGACCACGGTGTCGGCCAGCGACCAGTACGAGACACCGCCGCGGCGCGCCACCAGGTACCCGTACAGCAGCCCGGCGGCGATGGCCCCATGCGACGTCAGCCCGCCGTGCCAGAGGCGGAAGACCTCCAGGGGGTCGGCGAACTCTCCCGGATGGGAGACGACGTACCCCAGCCGGGCCCCGGCGAAGAGAACCAGGGCCAGGGGGAAGGTGATGCGGTCGATGAACTCCCGGGCGATGCCGAAGCGAGGTCCCCAGCGCAGGGCGAAGAGGATGCTCGCCAGGATCGTCAGCGCCATCATCACTCCGTACCAGCGGACGACCAGCGGTCCGGCCTGGAAGAGCACGGGGTTCATGGCGGTCCCAGTCTAGCAGATGGATCCCTGCGGCAGCAGCCCGCTCCCTTCTTCGCCTACGCGCATCGCCGTCGGCTCGCAACAGCCAGCCAAGGTGGCCGCGGCCACGGTCGTGCTGCAGAGGGCCTTCCCCGGAGCGGAGGTCGTGGCCCTGGGCGTGGAGGGCGGTGTCGGCCCGCTACCCCTCTCGGTCGAGGAGACCATCCGGGGCGCGCTGGAGCGGGCCCGGCGCGCGCTGCGGGAGGGCGGAGCCGATCTGGGTGTGGGGATCGAAGACGGGCTGGAGGAGACCCCGCACGGCACCTTCCTCGGGAGCTGGGCGGCCGCCATCGACCGCAGGGGACGGGTGGGGCTGGGAGCGGGGATGCGCATCCTCCTGCCGCCGGAAGTGGTGCAGGCGGTCCGCCGGGGGCAGGACCTCGGCCAGATCGTCCGCGAGCACTCCTCTCTGGTGGACAGCGAGACCGGCGGCGCCATCGGCTGGCTTACCCGCGGCCTGGTCACGCGGGAAGAGGCGCACCGCCATGCCGTCGCCGCAGCGCTGGCTCCCTTCCTGCCGGGCGCGGTACAGTGGTAAGAGCCACGCATCGTGGAGTTCAGCGAGACCACTGTGAGGCGGGTGAACAGGGTGGAGGCCGATCCGGAGAAGTGGATGCTCCAGTCCAGCTACACCAGCGATGCCCTCCCATGACCGTTGAGGTGGCTGTTCCCGCCACCATCGCCAACCTCGGCCCGGGCTTCGACGCCCTGGGCATGGCCGTCAACCTCTACGATCGCTTCCGCGTGAGCATCGCCGACCGGCCGGCGGTCTCCTTCAGCGGGGGAGATGCCGCTGCGCTGGCCGGGGAGCCCGCGCCGCTGGTCCTGCGGGCGGCGGAGGAGGTCGCTCGACAGGCGGGGCGCAGGGCTGCCTTTGCCATCGAAGCCCGCCTGGCCGTCCCGGTCACTCGCGGCCTGGGCAGCAGTGCCGCCGCCATCGTGGGTGGGGCGGTGGCGGCCAACGAGCTGCTGGGCCACCCCCTGGACCAGACGGCCCTGCTGGAGCTGGCGGTGCAGCTGGAAGGGCATCCCGACAATGTGGCGGCGGCGCTGCTCGGCGGGGTGGTGGTGGTGACCCGGGACGGCCAGGCCCTGCGCGCGGGGCGCTTTCTCCCACGGCTGGACCTGGAGATTGCCCTGGCCATACCCGATCGCGTCATCCCCACCGCGGAGGCGCGGGCGCTGCTGCCGCGGACCGTCCCCCTGGCCGATGCGGTCTTCAACCTCTCCAGAGTGGCGCTGCTGGTCGCGGCCCTGCTGACCGGGGACGGTGCGCTGCTCCCGGCGGCCCTGCAGGACCGCCTGCATCAGCCGCACCGGGCCAGGCTGCTGCCAGGGTTCGCCGCGGTGCTGGTGGCGGCGCGCGAGGCCGGCGCCTACGGTGCGGTGCTGGCGGGCTCCGGGTCCACGGTGGCCGCCTTCAGCCCCCCCGGCCGGGGGGAGCGCGTAGGGGAGGCCATGCGCCAGGCCTTCGCTAGCCACGGCGTGACATCGGCGACGCGCACGGTGTCCGTGGACGCGCACGGTGCCACCGTCTACCCCTCGTAGCTGCGCCATGGGGCCGTCCTCCGGTGCTCCACTCGAGATCCTGCGCCGTGTGCAGCAGCTGCGCCGCCAGATCGAGGAGCACAACTACCTCTACTTCGTCCTGGACGCTCCCAGGATCAGCGACGCGGAGTATGACGCCCTGGTGCGCGAGCTGCGCGACCTGGAGGAACGCTTCCCCGGGCTGCAGACACCCGACTCCCCCACGCAGCGGGTGGGGGCGCCGCCCGCCCTGGCCTTCGCCACGGTGGTGCACTACCAGCCCATGCTCAGCCTGGCCAACGCCTTCAGCCAGGAGGAGCTGGACGCCTGGCACCGCCGTTTGGTCCACATCCTGGGGGACGTCCCCCTGGCCTTTGTCTGCGAGCTGAAGATTGACGGGGCGGCTGTCTCCCTGGTCTACGAGCACGGACGCTTCACCCGCGGGGCCACCCGGGGGGACGGGCAGCGGGGCGAGGAGGTCACGCTCAACCTGCGCACGATCCGCAGCCTGCCCCTGCGCCTGCGGGCAGATCCCCCGCCACCGCTGCTGGAGGTGCGGGCCGAAGTCTACCTGACCCGTGCGGCCCTGGAGGTGCTCAACCGCGAGCGGGCCGGCCGGGGAGAACCGCCCTTTGCCAACCCCAGGAACGCCGCCGCCGGATCGCTGCGCCAGCTCGACCCGCAGGTTACCGCCTCCCGCCCCCTGGACCTCTTCGTCTATGGCTTAGGTGCCGTGCAGGGCCTGGAGCTGCCCACGCACGGCGAGACCCTGGCCTGGCTACGCGCGGCCGGCTTCCGCACCAACCCCCACACCCGGCGCTGCACCTCCCTGGACGAGGTGCGGGCCTACGTGCGGGAGTGGACGGTGCGGCACCGCGACCTCCCCTATGAGACGGACGGCGTGGTGGTCAAGGTGGACAGCGTCGCCCAGCAGGCGGAGCTGGGGGCGACGAGCCAGGCGCCGCGCTGGGCCATCGCGTACAAGTTCCCGGCGGAGCAGGTGATGACCCGCGTAAAGGACATCGTGGTCTACGTGGGGCGCACAGGAGCCCTCACCCCCGTGGCCGTGCTGGAGCCGGTGGCCGTCTCCGGAGTGACGGTGACCAGCGCCACGCTGCACAACGAGGACGAGGTGCGGCGCAAGGACGTGCGCGCGGGCGACTGGGTGGTGGTGCAGCGCGCCGGGGAGGTTATCCCCGAGGTGGTGCGGGTGCTGACGGAGCGACGTACCGGGCAGGAGCGTCCCTTCCGGATGCCGGGGAGCTGCCCGGTCTGCCGCACCGCGGTGATCCGCCCGGAGGGGGAAGCGGTAACGCGCTGCCCCAACCCCGCCTGCCCTGCGCAGGTGATGGGCGCGCTGCTGCACTTTGCCTCCCGGGATGCGCTGAACATCGAGGGGCTGGGGACCAGACGCCTGGAGCAGCTGCTGGCCGCGGGCCTGGTGGGGGACGCCGCCGACCTCTACGGCCTGCGCCGTGAGCAGCTGCTAAATCTGGAGCGGATGGCAGAGCGGTCGGCGCAGAACCTGCTGGATTCAATCGCCCGCAGCCGGCGGACCACGCTGGCGCGCTTCCTGGTCGCGCTGGGCATCCGGCACGTGGGGCCCACCGTAGCGGAGACGCTGGCGGCGCACTTCCGCGACATCCGGGCGCTGATGGAGGCCTCCTTCGAGGAGGTGCGGGACGTCCCCGGGGTGGGTCCGGTAATCGCCCACAGCGTGGTCACCTTCTTCCAGGAGGGGGAGAACCGGGCGCTGGTGTTGCGGCTGCTGGAGGCTGGTGTGGTGCCCGCCCCGCCGGATGCGCGGGGTGAGGGGCCGCTGGCTGGACGGCATTTCGTCTTCACCGGGACGCTGCGGCGCTTCACCCGGGGAGAGGCGGAGGCGCGGGTGAAGGCCCTGGGAGGCACGGTGGCCGGCAGCGTGGGGGCCCGGACCACTGATGTTGTCGTGGGCGAACAGCCGGGGGCCAAAGCGGAACAGGCCCGGCGGCGGGGGATCCGCCTGCTGGATGAAGCCGAGTTCCTCACCCTGATCGGAGTCGGCCCGTGAACCCTGATCGGAACCGGTCCGTGCGGAACCGCTGGCTGCTGGCCTTCCTGCTGGTTATCGGTCCGGCCCTGGTCTGGTACCTCTTCATCCGCCCCGTACCCACCGAAGTCGCCGTCTACTTCACCCGGGTCCAGGACGGTGAGGCCACGCTGGCCCCGGTTACCCGTCTGGTCCTGGCCCGCAGCCTGGAGAGCAAGCTGCGCGGGGCGTACACAGCGCTGCTGGCCGGCCCCTCGGAAGGGGAGCGGGCGCTGGGGCTGACCACGGAGATCCCTCCGGGGACGGTCCTGCGCGGGCTGGCAGTGGCCGGTGACGTGGCGGTGGTGGATCTCTCCGCGGAGGTGGAGCGCGGCGGAGGGTCGTCCAGCGTGCAGGGCCGTGTCTGGCAGCTGGTCTACACGGGAACACAATTCTCTGGCGTCTCCCGTGTGCGCATCCTGATAGAGGGACAGCCACGGAAGGCGCTGGGCGGAGAAGGGTTCATCATCGAGGACCCTCTCCCGCGGCCGCCGGCCATCCCGCGGTTCTAGGCGCGTGTCCGGGAGCCGCGGAGGAGGGCGTTCCGCTACAATAGGGAGGCCGGAGCGGGGTCGGTCATGGCCAGAGAAGTCTACGCGGAGGAGATCGAGCAGTTCCTGGAGCGGCTGGAAGGGGTGGCCTCAGCCCGCGTCGTGGCCAACCAGGAAGGGCAGATCGAGCGCATCTTCCTGACCACGGAGAGCGTACGCGATGACGGGGGGCTGCGCCGCCAGGTCAGCGCGGCACTGATGAGCGAATACGGCCTGCCCATCGAAGGGTGGCGCCTGCAGATCGCGCACCTGCGGCCCGAGCCCGGTCGGGTGCCTCCCGCCCGCTTCCGTCTATTCCGCATCGAGGAGACACTGACCGAGAGCGCCACGCGTGTCCTGGTGGACCTGCGGTACGACCGTCAGGGGGCGCAGAAGCAGGCGGTGGGGGTGGCCCAGTCCTCGCCCGGCGCCGCCTTCCGCCTGCGCACCGTGGCCCAGGCGACGCTGGAGGCCGCGAGCAGGGTCCTGGAGGACGTGGGGTGGAAGGCCGCCCTGGAGTCGGTGGCGGTGGTGCCCTTCGCCGGTGTCTCCGTGGCGCTGGTCGGGCTCACCCTGGCCGCCGCTGGCGGGGAGGTGGAGGGACCTCTGGTCCAGGTCGGCGGCGAGGTGGTGCGGACCAGCGAGACGGAGGCGGTGGTGAAGGCGACGCTGCGGGCGCTGGGACAGCTGCCCGACGAGGAGCTGCCGCGGCCGCGGGACCGGTGGAGCCGCATGGAGGAGATGCGTGCCCACTACCAGCGTCTCATCCGCCTTCCACAGGCCCCGCCATCCCCCGCGGCGCAGGGTCAGGCGCAGGCCGGTCCCCCGGCCAGTCCCCCTGGACAGGAGACCGTGGAGGACACCATCGCCAGCGTGCAGGAGATTCGTCCGGAAGTGCAGGGAGGTGCAGGGATGGCCACACGCGAGGAGCCGTACCGCGCCGAGGGCGGTCGCCCTGAAGGCGGCCGCGCCCCACGGGGCGGGATGGAAGACGACTTTTACCGCCGGCTGATCCACAGCGGGGTCGCCGTCCACATCCGCTGTCGCGACGGCTATGAGATCCCCGAGGCGGTGGTGCGGGACTTCGGGACCTACAGCCTGCTGGTGCAGGCCCGGGGGGTGGAGGAGCTGATCTTCAAGCACGCCATCATCTCCATCCGCCCTCGGGCCCTCCTGCCACGGGAAGTCCCGGTGCAGGCCTAGGCCCGCCCGACGCCGGAGTGGGCGACCTGCAGAAGAGGGAGGCCCCCGTGGATCGGCTGGACGAGCTCCGCCGCCGCGCCCAGGCGGTCCTGGCCATGGGCGGCGAGGAGCGGATCCGCCGGCAGCATGCCGCGGGCAAGCTCACCGCCCGCGAGCGCCTGGACCTGCTGCTGGACGCGGGATCGTTTGTGGAGCTGGACCGCTTCGTCACCCACCGCGGCCGGGAGTTCGGCCTGGACCGGGTGGAAGCCCCGGCCGACGGCGTGGTCACCGGCTGGGGGACCATCGACGGCCGTCCGGTAGCCGTCTTCTCCCAGGACTTCACCGTGCTGGGCGGGTCGCTGGGTGAGGGGCACGCCGGGAAGATCGTCAAGGTCATGGACCTGGCGCTTGGTAGCGGCATCCCCATCATCGGCCTCAACGACTCGGGCGGAGCCCGCATCCAGGAAGGGGTGGCCGCGCTGGGGGGGTACGCTGAGATCTTCCTGCGCAACGTGCTGGCCTCCGGCGTCGTCCCGCAGATCTCCGCGGTGCTGGGCCCCTGCGCCGGCGGCGCCGTCTACTCGCCGGCCATGACCGATTTCATCATCATGGTGCGCGGCACGTCCTACATGTACGTCACCGGCCCGCAGGTGGTGAAGGCAGTGACCCGCGAGGAGGTCAGCCACGAGGAGCTGGGCGGGGCGGGGGTGCACGCCACCAGGAGCGGCGTGGCCCACTTCGTGGCCGACGACGACGAGGAGGCTCTGGGGCTGGTGCGCCGGCTGCTGGCCTACCTGCCGCAGAACAACGTGGACGATCCGCCGCGCCTGGAGCCCAGCGACGACCCGGCGCGCATGGACGACGCCCTGAACACGCTGGTTCCGGAGGACCCGGCCAGGCCCTACGACATGCGCGAGGTCATCCGGCGCGTCGTCGATCACGGAGAGTTCCTGGAGGTGCACCGCGACTTCGCCCCCAACCTGCTGGTGGGCTTCGCCCGCCTCCACGGCCGGTCCGTCGGCATCGTGGCGCAGCAGCCCGCGGTGCTGGCCGGGGTGCTGGATATCGACTCCTCGGACAAGGGCGCCCGCTTCGTCCGTTTCTGTGACGCCTTCAACATCCCGCTGCTCACCTTCGTGGACGTGCCGGGGTTCATGCCGGGGACGGCCCAGGAGGCCGGCGGGATCATCCGTCACGGGGCCAAGCTCCTCTACGCCTACTGCGAGGCCACAGTGCCCAAGCTGACGGTGATCACGCGCAAGGCCTACGGTGGAGCCTACGATGTGATGAGCAGCCGGCATATCCGCGGCGACCTGAACCTGGCCTGGCCCACCGCCGAGATTGCGGTGATGGGACCGGAGGGAGCCATCGATATCATCTTCCGCAAGGAGCTGGCTGAGGCCGAGGATCCCGAGGCGCGTCGCCGCAAGCTGGTTGACGCCTACCGCGCTCAGTTCGCCAACCCCTATGTGGCCGCCGCCCGCGGCTACATCGACGACGTCATCGAACCGCGGGAGACCCGCCCCCGCCTCATCGCCGCCCTGGAGGTCCTGCAGGGCAAGCGCCAGCCAACCCCCAAGCGCAAGCATGGCAACATCCCTCTCTGAGATGGATAGCGCCGACGTGGTGGTCATTGGCGGTGGGTGCACCGGCACCAGCACAGCCTTCCAGCTGGCGCGCCGGGGGGCGGGCCGCGTCCTACTGCTGGAGCAGGATCAGGTGGGAGGCGGGCCCACGGGTAAGTCCAGCGGCATCGTCCGCCTGCACTACTCTCTGGAGCCGTTGATCCGCCTGGCCCGGCGCAGCCTGGAGATCTTCCAGCGCTTCGCCGACCTGGTGGGGGGGACTGCCGACTTCCGCAGCACCGGGTTCCTCCTGCTGGCCGGAGAGGCCGACCGCCCCCGGCTGGAGGCCAACGTCCGCCTGCAGTCCGCTCTGGGCGTGCGCACCTCGGTGCTCGGGCCGCACCAGCTGGCGGAGCTGGAACCGGCCATGCGCCTGGAGGACGTAACCGCGGCCGCCTTCGAGCCGGACTCCGGGTATGCCGACGGACACGCCACCAGCACATCGTTCGCCGCGGCGGCGCGACGCCACGGCGCGGTCGTCTCCCCCGGCACCGCCGCCAGGCGCATCGTCGTGGAGCGCGGCAGGGTGCAGGGGGTAGAGACCGATGCCGGGTGGATCCGCACCGCTCGCGTCCTGGTGGCCGCCGGACCGTGGACACCGCGCCTGCTGGAGCCGCTGGGCGTTCGCCTGCCCATCCGCGCCGTGCGCGTGCAGGTGGCCGCAGTGTATATATCCGCGGTGGTCATCCGGCGGATCTGCGGCGACCTGCTGCGGGGCTTCTACCTGCGGCCCGATGTGGGCGGTCAGGTACTCCTGGGATCTCTGCAGGAGGCCGACGAGCAGGAGGTCTCCGTCGACCGCTACGACCAGGGGCTGGACTTCGCCTTCGCCGAGCGCGTGGGGCGGTGGCTGGCCTGGCGGTACCCGGCAGCGGCGGAGGGAGAAGTGCGCGGCGGGTTTGCCAGCCTCTACGACGTCACCCCCGACTGGCAGCCGGTGCTGGGGCCGGTGGAGGGTGTGGAGGGGCTCTTCGTCGCCGCGGGGTTCAGCGGACACGGTTTCAAGCTCAGTCCCGCCCTGGGCGAGGTCCTGGCGCAGTACCTGCTCGGCGAGCGTCCCGCCATCGACCTGGGGATCTTTCGTCCCTCGCGCTTCGTGGAAGGGGCCCTCATCCGCAGCCCCTACGAGTACGGCATTCTGGGCTGAGCCGCCTGGCACCGCCCTGCTCTGGCCATGGAGCACCCTGCCCTCCTACAGGAGTCTCCCGGTGCAAGGGTGAATACCCTACCCGCGCCCGACCTCTGTGAGCACTCGAGGACTACGTGTCGCCATGAAACTGGAGCACGTCGACCCCGGCGACAGGAAGTTCCGGGACTGGATGCGCCACTACCGCGAGGAGATCAACGGGGAGGCGCCTCCGGAGGAGTGGCTGGACCAGTACCTGAAGGTCCTCTTCCGGGACCAGGGCAAGACGCGACACATCTGGTGGGCGGTGGACCAGGGACGGAAGGTGGGCTTCGCCATCGCCACCCTGCAGCGGGGGATGGTGGACGGGCGGGCCCAGGGGATGATTGCCGAGTTTTTCATCTACCCGGAATACCGCCGTGAGGGGCTCGGCCGCCGCCTGGCCGAGGCGGTGATCACCTTCCTCAAGGCGCAGGGCGCGGGCGAGATCTACGCCGCCGTGGTGGCGGGCAACGTCCGCGGGCTGCGCTTCTGGGAGGCGTGCGGGTTCCAGATCGCCCGCTACTCCATGGTCTACCGGCCGGACGCCCGGCGTGAGGAGGAGGACGAAGAGCTCTGAGGAGTGAAGGAAGCGCTGCCGTCGCAGGTCTTGCTGATCCCGCTCCTCTGCGTGCGGTGTCTCTCATCTTCCGGTGCGCATCCGCCGCCTGCTGATTGCCAACCGCGGTGAGATTGCCGTCCGCATCATCCGGGCGTGCCGCGCGCTGGGTGTCGTCCCCCTGGCCGTCTTCTCCCCGGTGGACCGGAGCGCGCCGCACGTGCGCCTGGCGGCGGAGGCCTGGCCGCTGCCGGGCGACTCTCCGGCTGAATCCTACCTGAACATCCCCCGCCTGCTGGAGATCGCCCGCGCCGCAGAGGCCGACGCCCTCCACCCCGGCTACGGCTTCCTCGCGGAGAACCCGGCCTTCGCCGCCGCCTGCGCCGCCGCGGGGGTGATCTTCGTGGGTCCGCCGGCCGAGGTGCTGGCGCGGTGTGGCGACAAGGTGACGGCCCGGCAGCGGATCGCCGCCGCCGGCGTCCCGGTCCTGCCGGGAACCGGAGCGGTGGACGACCGGGAGGCAATCGCTGCCGCCGATGTGGTGGGCTATCCGCTGCTGATCAAGGCGGTTGGGGGCGGAGGGGGAAAGGGAATCCACCTGGTGGAGTCGGCGGCTGACCTGCCATCAGCGCTGCGGCTGGCCCGGGGAGAGGCGGTCGCCGCCTTCGGCGACCCGCGGCTGTACCTGGAGCGGTGGCTGGACCGTCCGCGGCACGTGGAGGTGCAGGTGCTGGCCGACGCCCGCGGGGAGGTCGTCCACCTGGGGGAACGGGAGTGCTCGGTGCAGCGGCGCCACCAGAAGGTGATCGAGGAGTCCCCCGCGCCAGCCCTGACCCCCGCGCTGCGCGACCGCCTGGGTATGGCGGCGGTGGCCGCGGCCCGCGCCGTGGGGTACGTCAACGCCGGGACGGTGGAGTTCCTCCTGGACGGGGAGGCCTTCTACTGCATCGAGGTGAACGCGCGGCTGCAGGTGGAACACCCCGTCACAGAGATGGTGACGGGGGTGGACCTGGTGGAGGCGCAGCTGCGCATCGCCGGGGGCGAGCCGCTGTGGTTGGGTCAGGACCAGGTGGTCCTGCGGGGGCACGCCATCGAGTGCCGCGTGGGCGCCGAGGACCCGCACCACGGCTTTCTCCCGTCGCTGGGGGTGATTGTGGAGGTGCGCGAACCCGCAGGGCCGGGCGTGCGGGTGGACAGCGGACTTGTGCCGGGGCTGCCGGTGTCACGGTACTACGATCCGCTGCTGGCCAAGGTGATCACCTGGGGTCCCTCCCGCTCCACCGCCCTCGACCGCATGGCCGCCGCTCTGGACGAAATGGCCGTCTCCGGCGTGCGGACCACCCTGCCCTTCCTCCGCTGGGCAGTGCGCGATCCGGCATTCCGCGCGGGGGCCTACGACATCCGCTTCGCCCAGCGCTGGGACCGGCGGCTGGACGAGCAGCCACCGGACCGGGAGGCGCAGGAGGTCTCGGTGATCGCCGCCTCCCTCTGGACCCACCAGCGGCTGCGGGCAAGGGCGCGTCGCCAGGTGCCGGCGGATGGCTGGCAGCGGGTGGCCCGGCTGGAGGCGCTGCGAGGCGGGATGTGAAGTACGTCGTCAGCGGCGCCGGCCTCGATGTGGAGGTAGAGGTGGTGGAGGTCCCCGGTGGAGGCTACCGCGTCCGCCTGGAGGGGAAGGAGTATGATGTCCGATGGAATCCCGCCCTGGGCGGCACGCACTGGTGGCTGGAGTGGGACAGCCGGCGGCAGGTCGTGGTGGTGGAGTCTGAGGGCGACCTGGTGGGCGTGACACTGGCGGTCGACCACCTGGATCTCCGGGTGGCTCCGGCCAGTCCCCTGCACCGTCCAGGCCGTGCGCCGGACCGGGCGCTGCCCGCGGTAGAGGTGCGCGCGCCGATGCCCGGGCTGCTGGTGGCCGTGGAAGTACGGGCGGGCCAGGCGGTGGGCGCCGGAGAGGCGGTGGCGGTGATCGAGGCGATGAAGATGCAGATGGAGCTCCGCACGCCCGCAGCGGGGACGGTGCGGGAGGTGCGGGCGAGCGCCGGCGGTGAGGTCTCAGCCGGAGACGTGATCGTGGTGCTGCAACCGGATCGGGCAGCGGGGGCGGTGTGAGATGGGCGCCAGGAGCGCGCGGAAGATCGTCTACACGCCCGCCGACGTCCCGGCAGAGGCCGCCCGGGACCCGGGCCTCCCGGGACAGCCGCCGTTCACCCGCGGCATCTACCCCACCATGTACCGCGGGCGGTTGTGGACGATGCGCCAGTACGCGGGCTACGGCACGGCGGAAGAGTCCAACCGCCGCTTCCACTACCTCCTAGCGCAGGGGCAGACCGGCCTCTCCGTGGCCTTCGACCTGCCTACCCAGATGGGCTACGACTCCGACCACCCCCTGGCCGAGGCGGAGGTGGGCAGGGTCGGCGTGGCCATCGACTCCCTGGCCGACATGGAGCTCCTGCTGGAGGGGCTGCCTCTGGATCGTGTCTCCATCTCCATGACCATCAACGCCACGGCCATGATCCTGCTGGCCATGGTGGTGGCGGTGGCAGAGCGCCGGGGAATCGACCCTCGCCTCCTGGATGGGACCATCCAGAACGACATCCTCAAGGAGTACATCGCCCGCGGGACCTACATCTTCCCCCCGCAGCCCTCCCTGCGTCTGGTCGTCGACATCTTCCGCTACTGCACGGAGCACCTGTCCAGGTGGAACCCCATCAGCGTCAGCGGCTACCACATCCGCGAGGCCGGGGCGACCGCCGTGCAGGAGGTGGCGTTCACCCTGGCAGACGCGCTGACCTACCTGAAGGCGGCGGTGCAGGCGGGGCTGGACGTGGACCGGGTGTCCCCCACGCTCTCCTTCTTCTTCGCCGCGCAGATGGACCTGCTGGAGGAGGTGGCCAAGTTTCGCGCCGCCCGGCGCCTGTGGGCGAATCTGGTACAGGAGCGCTTCCGCCCCCGGGACCCCCGCTCGCGGATGCTCCGCTTCCACACGCAGACCGCGGGGGCGGCGCTGACGGCGCAGCAGCCGGACAACAACGTGGTGCGGGTGACGCTGCAGGCGCTGGCCGCCGTGCTGGGGGGGACCCAGTCACTCCACACCAATGCCCGTGACGAGGCCCTGGCCCTGCCCACGGAGGAGTCCGCCCTGCTGGCACTGCGCACCCAGCAGATCCTGGCCTACGAGAGCGGGGTGGCGGAGGTGGTGGATCCCCTGGGGGGCTCCTACTACGTGGAGGCGCTCACCGACCAGATCGAGCGGGAGGCCCGCCACCTCATCGAGGAGATCGAGCAGGCCGGAGGGATGCTGGCGGCCATCAGCAGCGGCCTGGTGCAGCGCATGATCGCTGAGAGCGCCTATCAGGAGGCGCGGGCGATCGAGGCCGGGGAACGGATCGTCGTCGGCGTCAACCGTTTCGTGCAGGAGGAGACCGTTCGCCCCCGGCTGCTGCGCATCGACCCCGCGGTGGTGGAGCGGCAGCGGGCGCGCCTCTCCCGCGTACGCGCCGAGCGGGACGGTGATGCGGTGGCCCGAGCGCTGGCCCGCGTACGCGCCGCCGCCGAGGGCGATGGCCCCGTGATGGAGCCGGTGCTGGAGGCAGTCCGCGCCTACGCCACCGTCGGCGAGATCTGCGACGTGCTGCGTTCGGTCTTCGGCGTCTACCGCCCGGTGGCGGTGGTGTGAGCCTTCCGGTCGAGGCCCTGGTCGCCCAGGTGCTGGCCGGGTCTCATCAGGCGGCGGCACGGCTCATCTCCCTGGTGGAGGACGGGGAGCCCGAGGGCCGGGAAGCGCTGCGCGCCCTCCTGCCGCACGCCGGGCGGGCCTACACCATAGGGATCACCGGCCCGCCGGGGGCGGGCAAGTCCACCCTGGTCGACGCCCTGACCGCGCTGCTGCGAGCCGAAGGCCGCCAGGTGGGGATCATCGCCGTGGACCCGACCAGCCCCTTCAGCGGCGGGGCGCTCCTGGCGGACAGAGTGCGGATGCAGGCGCACGCCACCGACCCCGGGGTCTTCGTCCGCAGCATGGCCACGCGAGGTCACCTGGGAGGGCTGGCCCCGGCCACGGGCGACGTGGTGCGCATCCTGGACGCGCTGGGATGCAACACCATCCTCATCGAGACGGTGGGCGCAGGGCAGGGGGAGGTGGACGTGGTAAGCGCCGCAGACACGATCGCCGTCGTCACCGTCCCGGGCCTGGGCGACGCCGTGCAGATGCTCAAGGCCGGGATCATGGAGATCGGAGACCTCTTCGTGGTCAACAAGGCCGACCGCCCGGATGCGGAGCGGACTGTCACCGAGATCAGCGCCATGCTCCGGCTGGCCCCCCCGGGGGGGTGGCAGCCTCCGGTGCTGAAGACGGTGGCCCTGCGGGGGGAGGGGGTGGGGGAGGTACTGGGGGCGATCCATGGCCACCGTGCCTACCTGGAGGCGGAAGGGCTGCTCGCCATCCGCCGGCGTGAGAGGCGGAAGGCGGAGATCCTTCGGGCCCTGCAGACCCGGATCAGCGAGGAGGTGGTGGCGCGGGCTCGCGCCGACGGGACGCTGGAGGCCCTGGTCGAGGCGGTAGCCGAGGGACGTCTGGACCCCCATACCGCTGCAATAAGCCTGCTACGCGGGATCTGAGTCCGCAACGGGCCCCGGTGGCCTCGGGCCAGGCGGCGGCCTTAATGCGTCCGGCCGCGTGCGGACGATTATTCGCTTCAGAGGAAGAGCCGGACCGAGAGCGGATTGTCACCTGCGCCCAGATCTGCTATAGTCGTCCGCAGTGAGCCCTGGGGTGCAATGATTAGCCTCAGGGTTCGATGTTTCATGCAGCTGGATCCCTGGAGGTGGTGGCATGAGGGGTGGCATGCCCTCGCCCCCGCACGGCTCCCCGGTGTCAGTTCTCGCCCTCCCTGCTCGGCGCAGTTCCTCGGCCTGGCTCTCCCCATTGCTGATCGGTTTGACCGTCGCCCTGGCTGGTGCATCGACCGGATACTCCGCCGCCAACCTGCGGCAGCCCGGGGTGCAGGGCCCGGTCAGGCGCCACCCGCAGGCCCGAGCCCTCTCCGCCCTCCCCTTCTTCCCCCCAGCGCCCTCCCGGTCTGCTCCCTCCAGGGCAGAGGTCCTCTCCCCGGTCCTCCAGCGGCGACCCGCCCCGGTCCCCGATCCTCTGGCCCGGCTGGTGGACGATCCCGTGGTGAGGCAGGTGCCTGCCAGGCCGGAGCGGGCCATCCCCCTGACGGTCATCGCCGATGGGAAGGTCTACCAGCTCAAGAGCGCCTCTCGCACCCCGGGGGAGGCGCTGGATGACCTGCAGATCCGGCTGAGGCCGGGCGACCGGATCTTCCCCGCCGGGGAGGGACCTCTCTGGCCGGGAGCGACCGTCCGGGTCATCCGCATCCGCACGGCCGCGGTAGCCAAGCGCGTTCCCCTCCCCGTGCCCGTCGTCTACCGGTCCGATCCCACCCTGCCCCGGGGTCGGGTCGTGGTCACCCGGGGACGTCCCGGGGTCAAAGTGCAGCGCTTCCTCCAGACCTTCGCCGACGGGAAGCTGGTCTCGCAGTCGTTCCTGAGCCAGGAGGTGATCCGCCCCAGTACCCCGCAGGTGGTGCGCAGAGGCACAAGGTTCCTGGTCGCCTCGCGGGGGGCCTTCACCGGATATGAGTACCTGGACATGGTGGCCACCGCCTACGCTCCCTGGTGCTGCCGCGGGGTGGATCACGTCACCGCCACGGGCCGGCGCGCCGGGTACGGCGTGGTCGCCGTTGACCCGCGGGTCATCCCTCTGGGCAGCCAGGTCTACGTCGAAGGCTACGGCTATGCTATCGCCGGAGACGTGGGCAGCGCCATCAAGGGGCTGCGCATAGACCTGGGCATGGACACCACGCGCCTGGCCAGGCAGTTCGGTCGCCGTTCGGTGCGTGTCTACATAATCCAGAAGGCCCCGCCAAAGCGTCCCGCGAACACCCAGACGTGACCCTTCCACTGGGCGACCCGGGGGAACTGGCCACCCCCGCCGGGACCGCCCGCATCCTGCGCGCCTTTGCCATCCGCCCCCGCAAGCGCCTGGGGCAGCACTTCCTCGTCAGCCGCCGCGTGCTGCAGCGCCTGCTGGCTGAGGCCGACCTCCGCCCCGGCGAACTGGCCCTGGAGGTAGGTGCCGGCCTGGGCACGCTCACCGTGGCTCTGGCTGCCACGGGAGCGGCGGTGGTGGCCGTGGAGGTGGACGAACGGCTGATCCCCGTGCTGCGCGCCGCCACCGCCGGATGTCAGGCGGTTCGCATCGTGCACGGTGACATCATGGCGCTGGACCCGGTGGCCCTCACCCTGGGGCACCCCGCGGTGAAGCTGGTGGCCAACCTGCCCTACCAGATTGCCTCCCCGCTGCTGGTGCGCTGCCTGGAGACGCTCCCCGCGCTGACTCGCGCCGTGGTCACCGTGCAGGCGGAGGTGGCGGAGCGCATCCAGGCCTCGCCAGGGAGCCCGGCCTACGGGGCGCTCTCGGTGGCGGTGCAGTTCCGGGCCCGGGCCCGCAGGGTGCTGCGGGTGCCACCCGGCGCCTTTTTGCCTCCGCCGCAGGTGCACTCGGCGGTACTGCGGCTGGACGTCCTCCCGGCGCCGCGGGTGCGGGTGCGCGACGCGGCCCTCTTCTTCGCCGTGGTGCGCGCCGCCTTCGGCCAGCGGCGCAAGATGCTGCGCCGCGCTCTGGCGGCGGCCTGGCCCACTGCTGCGGCGGAGCTGCCCGAGATCTGTGCGCGCGCAGGAATCGACCCACAGCGCCGGGGCGAGACGCTCACCCTGGCGGAGTTTGCCGCCCTGACGGATGCCCTGGCTGAGGCCCTGCGCCATAATGGAGAGGGAAGAGGAAGCGGCTCTCCTCCCCCAGGAGGTAGGTCATGACCGTGGACCTGGACACCTTCCTCTCCGCCAGCGCGCGGAGCATGCGGCGCTCACTGATCCGCGAGCTGCTCAAGCTGACCGCCCGGGGCGGGATCATCTCCTTCGCCGGGGGATTCCCCGACCCCGCCACCTTTCCCGTCGCCGAGCTCCAGGAGGTGACGCGTGACGTCCTGGCCGACCAGGCGCACCGTGCCCTGCAGTACAGCACCACCGAGGGCGATGCGGGCCTGCGCGACCAGCTGGCCCGCTGGATGGCCAAGGACGGGATCACCGCCAATCGCGACCAGATCCTGGTCACCAGTGGCTCGCAGCAGGGCCTGGACCTGGTAGGCAGGATCTTCCTCGACCCGGGCGACGTGGTGGTCGTGGAGCTGCCTTCGTACATGGCGGCGCTGCAGGTCTTCCGCGCCTGTCGGGCGGAGATGGTGGGCGTCCCTCAGGACGAAGAGGGGATGCAGACCGACCGCCTGGCCGAGATCCTGGCCGACCTGGCGCGGCGGGGTCGTCGTCCCAAGTTTATTTACGTGGTCCCCGACTTCCAGAACCCCTCCGGGATCACCTGGAGCGAGGAGCGCCGCCGCGTCCTGCTGCAGCTGGCGGCACAGTACGACACCCTGGTGGTGGAGGACAACCCTTACCGGGAGATCCGCTTCGAGGGCACGGCCCCGCCGCCGATCCACGCGCTGGACGGCGGAGACCGGACCATCTACCTCTCCACCTTCAGCAAGACGCTCTGCCCCGGGCT
This sequence comes from Armatimonadota bacterium, assembly GCA_031459715.1. Classification (NCBI taxonomy): domain Bacteria; kingdom Bacillati; phylum Candidatus Sysuimicrobiota; class Candidatus Sysuimicrobiia; order Candidatus Sysuimicrobiales; family Candidatus Humicultoraceae; genus Candidatus Humicultor; species Candidatus Humicultor tengchongensis. The sequence goes on from JAVKIA010000001.1 coordinate 160,601, forward strand.
GCGCATCGGCTGGATGGTGGCGCGGGAGGAGGTGATGGCCCAGCTGGTCACCGCCAAGCAGGGAATGGACCTGTGCAGTCCGGCCTTCACCCAGGCCATCGCTGCGGAGATGCTGCGGCGAGATATCCTCTACCGCCGCCTCCCGCTCATCACCACACTCTACCGGCGCAAGCGCGACGCCATGCTGCGTGCGCTGCAAGGGGAAATGCCGTCGGGGGTGCGGTGGACCCGTCCGCTGGGCGGGCTCTTCCTCTGGGTGCGCCTGCCTGCGGGGATGAACACCGAGGTTCTGCTGCCCGAGGCGGTGGAGCGGGAGCAGGTGGCCTACGTGGTCGGCTCCGGTTTCCACGCCGACGGCGGAGGGGAGGAGGCCATGCGCCTGAACTTCTCCTACCCCTCGGAGGAGGAGATCGACGAAGGCATCCGCCGGCTGGCGCGGCTGGTGCGCCGACACCTGCCGTTGTCCACATCATCCACAACACCGCGAACGACAGTTTCGGATTGACGCAGCAGGGACCCGGTGCTAGGGTAGCCGTGTCGGCGGTGCGTGCTCGGCAAGGTGGGAGGAGGTACTCCTCCGGGAGCAACCCGGCCTAACTTGCGAGCCCGGCCGCCGACGCTTTTTTCTCGCGAGTGCGGCGCGCTGCGATTAGGGCCGGGGGGGGCGCGACAGGGTCGAGGAGACTGCGGCGAAGTCCCGCGCCAGCAGCACGGTGATGTCCACGTCGGCGGGCTGCACCTGGCGGACGATCCGGGGTTTTCCCAGGACCTCGGCCAGCAGCCGGGTTACGGCGTGCTTTCCCGCGCGGTCGATGATCACGGTGTTGGCCGCGACCTCCCTGGCCGTGCCTATGCGGACGATGCGGAAGCCCAGCCGCTCCAGGCGGCTGGCGGTGCGGCGGGCCAGCCCGGGGATGCCGCTGGCATTGAGCAGCTCGATGGTGGTCGCGGCCAGCACCTGCGGGGAGACCCCGTGGAAGTAGTCCAGCACCAGGGGCAGGGCCCGCGACCAGTCCGGCTCCCAGAAGTTGGGGGCGAACGTCCCCGGCAAGGTGGCCGTGCGGATGTCCGCCTCCTCCAGGCGCAGGGCGAACATTCCCAGCGACATCATCTCCGGCAGGGTGAGGTTGGTCTGGGTGTTGTCGGTGAACGCCCGGATGAGGTGGGGGGCACGCACCAGCATCGCCGGGTTCTTCAACTTGCGGAAGATGGCCAGCAGGATCTTCTGTTGCCGCTCCACCCGGCCGATATCCCCCAGGGCATCGTGCCGGAAGCGGATGTAGCCCTCCGCCTGCGCGCCGTCCAGCACCTGCAGGCCCTTTTTCAGGTTGATGCGCAGTCCGGCCCAGGTGTCGGTGTAGCGCATGTCCTTCTCCACTTCCACCTCCACGCCCCCGATGGCGTCCACCAGTCTGGCGAAGGAGGCGGGGCCCAGCTTGACGTAGTAGTCGACCCGTAATCCCAGCAGCTGTTCCACCGCACGGATGGTCAGCCCCGGGCCGCCGAAGGCGTAGGCGGCGTTGATCTTGGTCACCCCCACCCCGGGAATCGCCGCCCGTGTGTCGCGGGGGATGGAGAGGGCGTTGATCTTCCCCTCCTCCGGGTCCACCGACACCAGCAGGAGGGAGTCCGCCCGGGCCAAGGGGAGGATCTGGCGTCGCGGACCGATGGTGACGTCGGTACCGATGACCAGGATGTTCACCCGCTGGGTCAGGCGCAGCGGCCAGGAGAACGACTGCTCAACCCCGCTTGGCCGGTCCACCACCCGCCCGCCGGTGAAGGTCTCGACCTGGCGGGCCACGGCCAGGTAGGCCCCCAGGGTGAAGCCGAAAAGGAAGACGACCAGCGCGGAGAGGGCGATGCGGACGCTCCACCCCCACCTTCGGCGGGGAGGACGCGGTGAAGCGCGGGTGGGTGGGTGGTCAGCCATCGGATGTCGCAAACACACCTATCGTACGGGTGCGCAGGGGAAAGTCAACACGGCGCCCAAGAGTAATAGTACCCTTGAGCGGCCGGAGACGACAGCACGAACAGGGAGCGGAAAGGCGAGGGGAGGGGGGCGGTTGCTGAAGGAGCTGCACCTGAACGCCTACGCCAAGGTGAACCTGGCTCTGGACGTGTTGGGACCCCGCGAAGACGGCTTTCACGAGATCGAGACGGTGCTGCACACCGTCGAGCTGCACGATACCATCACCCTGCGCGAACAGGAGGACGGCATCACCGTCCGCACCGACGACCCGGCGGTGCCGGACGACGCCCGGAACCTGGTGGTGCGCGCCGCGCAGGTGCTGCGGGAAACCTTCCAGGTGTCCCGCGGCGTGGATATCGAGATCAAGAAGGGCATCCCGGTGGGTTCCGGGCTGGGCGGGGGAAGCTCGGACGCCGCCATCACCCTGCTGGGGCTCGTCCAGATGTGGAAGCTCCGGCTGAACGGACGGGGGCTGCTGTCTCTGGCCGCCACCCTGGGCTCGGACGTCCCCTTCTTCCTGGAAGGGGGAGCGGCCATCGCCCGCGGCCGGGGTGAGAGGGTCACCTGGCTGCCCCCACTGCCCACCACCTGGGTGGTGCTGGCGCGTCCACGGGTGGAGGTCTCCACCGCCTGGGCCTACCAGGTGCTGGACCTCTCCCGTGTGTGGCGCCGGCCCGACGTGGCCGCCCTGGTGGCGGCCATGCGGCGCGAGGATGTGGCCGCCGTGGGCCGGCTGATGGGGAACGTTTTCGAGGAGCTGCTGGTGCAACACCACCCGGTGGTGGGCGAGCTGAAGCAGCTGATCCTGGCGGGGGAAGCCTACGGGGCGGCACTCTCGGGCACCGGGCCCACCGTCTTTGGGCTGATGGCCAACGAAGCCGCGGCCCGTAAGACGGCCGACGATCTGCGGGCCCTGCCGGATGTGGACGTCCTGGTGAGCCGCACCTTCGCCGAGGAACGGTGATCGACGCCCTCCTGCTTGCCGGCGGGGGCACAGCTGCTGCAGCAAACAAGGCCTTCCTGGATGTCGCGGGCCGCCCCCTGGTCTGGTACGTGGCGCGGGCGCTGGCCGAGGCTCCCTCGGTGGGCCGGATCGTGGCGGTGGGCCCGGCAGAGGACCTGCGCCGGGCCTGTGGCCCCATCCTCGCCGCCGTTGTCCCCGAAACCGGGAGCTCAGTGGTGGAGAACCTGCTGGCCGCGCTGGCGGCACTGCCGCCCGCGCCGCGGGTGCTGGCCGCGGCCGCCGACATCCCCCTGCTCAGCGCTGCGGTGGTGGAGGAGTTTCTCTCCGCCTGCGCGAAGGAGGAGGCCGACTTCTACTATCCCATCGTCCCGCAAACCGTCGTCCAGGACCGGTACCCGGGAGCTCGCAAAACCTTTGTTCGGGTGCTGGAGGGATCGTTCACCGGCGGCAGCATGTTCGTATTCAACCCGAGCGTGGTCCCGCGGGTGCGCGAGCTGCTGGATAAAATGGTGCGGGCCCGGAAGAAACCGTGGATCATGGCCGGTATCGTCGGCTGGTCCACAGTGATGAAGCTGGCCTCTGGCCGCCTGGCTATCTCAGAGGTGGAGGCCAGGCTGGGCGAGATTACGGGGCTGGTGCTGCGGGCGGTGGTGCTGCGGCGGCCGGAGCTGGCCCTGGACGTCGACCTGGAGCACCCAGAGAACCTGGAGCTGATCCGGAGGGCGCTGCAGGATTCCCCCGAGCGTTAGGCGCATCTCCAGGGATTGGCGGGAGAAAGGCGGGCCGGGCGTGCGGGAGATGCTGGATCCGCGGGGGGTGCCGCCAGCTGCGGCAGAGGGAGGGGAACGGGCGGCGCCGGAGAGGCGACCGCGGCGGGCCAGGCTGCGGCGGGGGGAACGGATGGTGGTGATCGCGCACCATCTGCTCTCTCACCCCTACCAGCTCTTTCCCCTGGCGACGTTTATGGAACTGCTGGGCGCGGCCAAGTCTACCATCAGCGAGGATCTGGGCTTTCTACGCCAGACCTTCGACCGCTTCCGCCTGGGCAGGGTGGAGACGCTGGCCGGCGCAGCCGGCGGGGTACGCTACCTGCCCCAGATGCACCGCGAGCAGATCCGCGCCCTGGTCGAGGACCTCTGCCGCCGCCTGCGCGATCCCGCCCGGGTGCTGCCCGGAGGGTTCCTGCACGTCACCGACCTGATCAGCAGCCCGCAGTTCGCCACCCCCATCGGGCAGGCGTTCGCCACCCTGCTGGGGGGCGGGCGTCCCGACGTGGTCCTGACCATGGAGGTGAAGGGGATTCCCCTGGCGCTGGAGACCGCCCGGGCCTTCAACGTCCCCCTGGTGACCATCCGCCGCGGCGGTCGGGTGACGGAGGGGCCCGCGGTGACGGTAAATTACGTCTCGGGCTCCTCCCGCCTGGTGGGGCAGATGACGCTGCCCCTGCGGGCCATCCCCCCCGGTGCCCGGGCGGTCTTCATTGACGACTTCCTCCGCGGCGGGGGCACGGCGCGCGGCGTGGTGGACCTGATGAAGGAATTCCGCGCCGAGCTGGTCGGGATCGGTGTCCTGGTGGAGACCGCCCTGCCCCGGGAGAAGATGGCGCAGCGCTACCTCTCGCTCATCGTGTACGAGGGGACCAGCGAGCACGGGGAGGTCCTGGTATACCCCAGCCGCCACGTCTGACGCCGCCGGGATAAGCGCCAGCCACTATGTCTTACGCCCATGTCTGACGCCCGGGTCGGTGCCGTCTGCGGATCGACCGCGGTGGGTACATAGCCTGCGGGGGGAAGCGGGGCTGGATGACGCTTGAGGACATCAGGCAGGCGCTAGGGTATTTCGCGCCCGGGGTCTGCAAGCTGAACCCGGGCGCGCTGCCGAACCAGATCACCCGGGCGGAGACACTCCTGGGCGTGGCCTTCCCTCCCACCTTCCGCCAGCTTCTTCGTGTCTTCAACGGAGGGATGGTGGTGCACGAACCCCTGCTGGGGGTACCCCCGGTGGCGACGGCGCTGGATCTGGTGCGGGTGACGCGGCAGGCCCGTACCTACTGGGGCGCGCTGGGGTGGTCGCGGGAGTTCGTGGAGGTGGGCTCAGACGGTGCGGGCAACCCCTTCGTCCTGCTGCTGGACCGGCACGACGAGCGGGACGAGTGCCCGGTGGGGATCTTCGACGCCGGCACCATGCAGGTCAGCGAGATCGTCGCCTCCGACTACCTGCACTTCGTCTGGTTCCTGGTGCAGGACGTGAAGTGGTACCACGGATCCGACGGCCGGCTCCTGGGCCGGGATCCGGTGGTCTGGACCAGGCACCAGGTGAAGGTACGCCCCGCCGCCCTTTCCCCCTGGCGGTTCAACGAAGCCTGGATGATGGCCAACGACCCCGGACTGGCCCGCTGGCGCTAGCGCGCCGCGATCTCCGGGGCGAGCCTGACCCTGGCCGCGGTACCCAGCGTGGCCAGGAGGAAGAGGAGGAAGACCGCGCTGCTGCTCAGGAACGGGGCACGGATGTCCACGGCGTAGATCATCCCCGCCCACAGCGGCCCCACGGTGCGCCCCAGGCTGTCGAAGGCCGTCTGCACGCCCATGGCCAGACCGAGCCCCTGCTCTGCCCGTTTGGACAGCAGCGAGGTGATCGCAGGTCTAATGAGCGCCAGTCCAGCCCCGATAAGCACGACGCAGGCGACGACCACCGGTACGGAGGCGCTGGCCGCCGTGAGCGCAAAGCCGATCGCCCCCAGCACCAGGCCCGCGCAGGTGACGGCCACCTCACCCCAGTGCCGGATCAGCGGTCCCACCAGCCCGAACTGGAGGATCACCCCCGCCACCCCCAGCAGGGTGAAGGCTACGCCCACCTGTGTCGGGCTGCCTGCCAGGCGGTCGATGAAGTAGTACCCCAGCATGCTGAACATGGCCGAGCCGCCGAAGGTGGCCCCGAAGGCCAGCCAGAAGAGGATGCTGTAGGGGCTGCGTACCGCTGCCCAAACTCCGCGCCACAGCGGCCGGCGCATCCTCGTCACCCGCGATGGGGGCTCGCGCAGCAGCAGCAGGCCCACGGGCGCAGCTGCCACGCCCAGGGCGCCGGCCACCAGGAAGGGCACGGCCAGGCCCAGCGGCGCCAGCGCTCCGCCGATGGCCGGCCCAAACATGAACCCCAGGGAGAAGACGCCGCCTATGGCTCCCATGGCCGCTCCCCGGCGCTCCGGTTCTGTGAGGTCGGCGACCATGGCCTGGGAGGTGGGGAGGGCCGCGCTGGAGAGCAGGCCCCCGGCCAGACGCGCCACCAGCAGCGCCAGGTACGAGCGGGCCAGGGCCATGAGGAAGAAGGTCAGCCCGAAGCCGAGGACGCCTACCAGGAGCACCGGCTTGCGCCCCACGCGGTCAGAGACATCGCCCCACAGCGGCGCGGTGAGGAACTGGGCCGCTGCCCACACCGTGACCAGCAGGCCCATCTGCACAGGGCTGGCGTCGACGCGGCGGGCCAGGAAGGGAAGCGTGGGGATGACGATGCCAAACCCGACCATCATGATGAACAGGGTCAGCAAGAGCAGCAGGATCTGGACGGTGGGACGGTGCATGCTCGGGATCCGGCGCTCACCCCTTCGGCACGCGGGGTGCCTGCTTCCTGCTTCGTGTGTCGCAGCCGTTCTCTCCCTCCGCGCTGCGCCCGATGGCGCAGGGCGCGCCAACCATCTACAATGCGGAAGGTTCCACGCTCCGGGTGAATCCGTCGCGCCCTGCCAGGAGACCCCCGAAGGACGCGACGTTCGGAGGTTGCCCATGAAGGCGCTGTTGACGAAGAGTTGTCTGCTCCTTTCCCTGGTCGTGTTCGCCTCAGCCCCTGCGCTCTGGGCGCAGACGGCGCCGCCGGCTCTTGAAGTGCGGCCCATCACCCTGAGCCAGGCCCTGCTCACGGCACTGCAGAACAACCTGGCGCTGCGGATCGCCCTCTTCGAGGTGCAGGTCACGCAGGCGCAACTGGCGCAGGCCCTGGCGGCAAGAAGCGGCGCCCTGACCGGCACCCTGGGCTACACCCGCACTAGTGAGCGTGTCACCAGCTTCGTCATCCCGGCCAACGCCTTCGGACCGGGGCTGCCTCCTGTGGAGACGACCATCACCTTTCCGGTCTCCCCCAACGTCTACGTGGTCAACCTGGGCTACCAGTACCCCGTCTACAGCGGCGGACGGCTGGAGGCGCAGATCGCCCTGGCCCGGGCGGGGGTGAAGGGAGCGGAGGCGGCGCTGGAGCGGACCAAGCAGGAGGTAGCTTTGCAGACCAAGCTCGCCTACTTCCAGGTGCTGGTGGCGCAGGCGGGGCTGCAGGTGGCACAGCAGAACGTGGCGCAGGCGGAGGAGACCCTGCGCATCGCCCAGGCCCGCGTGCGGGCGGGGACCTCGCCCCGCTTCGACGAGATCCAGGCGGAGGTCAACCTGGCTAACGCCCGCCAGGGGCTGCTTCGTGCCCGCAACGGCGTTGCCGTGGCCACACAGGGGCTGGCCGCGATACTGGCCCTGCCGCTGGATGCGGCCCTCCACCCGCAGGAGACCATGGAGGTGGTCCCGGTGACGGCCTCGCTAGCCGACCTGGTGGCACGCGGCCTGCGGGAGCGGCCGGAGCTGGCCGAGCATCAGGCGAAGGTGGAAGCGGCGGAGGCGGCGCTGGAGCTGGCTCGGACCGGAGGGCGGCCGGTGGTGGGATTGAGCGGGGGACTCTCCCTGGACGGCCTGGGCACCGGCGCCGTGGCCCTGGGGTGGAGCATCGGTCTGGCCGCCACTTTTCCCCTCTTCGATGGTGGCATCACCGCGGCGAAGATTCGAGAGGCCGAACTGCGACTGGAACAGCTCAAGGTGGTGGGGGCACAGCTTCGCCAGTCCATCGAGCTGCAGGTGCGGCAGGGGGTCCTCAACCTGGGAGCGGCGGCAGAGGAGGTGAGCACGGCCAGGGCTGCCATCGAGCAGGCGCGCGAGGCGCTGCGCATCGCCCAGGTCCGCTTCCGCGAGGGAGTGGGCACCAACCTGGAGGTGATCTCGGCCCAGGCCGCCCTGGCCCAGGCCGAGGGGGCGAGGGTGCAGGCGCTGTTCTCCTACAACACCGCCCGCGCTCAGCTGGAGCGGGCGGTGGGCGGGCCGGTGCAGTAGGAGCGGGCTGCGCCGCCGCTGTCGGCTATGGTAAGTAATAGGGGCAAAGGCCGGTGGGAGGTGACCCCATGAAGACGCCACTGTGGGTGCCTTCCGATGCGGTGAAGCGCCGGGCGAACATCACCAGGTTCATGGACATGGTCAACGGGCGGTGGGGCCTGGAGATCCAGTCGTACCCCGAGCTCTACGCCTGGTCCGTTGAGCACATCCCGGATTTCTGGGCCGCCATGTGGGACTTTGGGGGGATCCTCGCCTCCCGCGGGTACCGCCAGGTGGTGGATGACCTCACCAAATTCCCCGGGGCCAGGTGGTTCGACGGCGCCCGGCTGAACTTTGCGGAGAACCTCCTCAGGTACCGCGACGATCATCCCGCGCTGGTGTTCAGGGGAGAGACGCGGGCATCGGCGCAGCTGACGTACTCCGAGCTGTACGACGCCGTGGCCCGCCTGGCGGCATCCCTGCGCGAGCTGGGGATTCGCCCCGGCGACCGGGTGGCCGCCTACATGCCCAACCTCATCGAGACGGCCGTGGCCATGCTGGCGGCCACCAGCCTTGGGGCCACCTGGGCTTCCTGCGCCACCGACCTGGGTCCGCAGGCGGCGCTGGACCGCCTCGGCCAGGTGCACCCCAGAGTGCTCTTTACCTCCGACGGCTACTACTACAAGGGCACCCGCTTCGACACCCGGAGCAACGCGGCTGAGGTCGCCCGAGGCATCCCCTCCCTGGACAAGGTCATCGTCGTGCCCTACACGAGGGTGAAGCCCGACATCAGTGTCATCCCCAAGGCGGTGCTCTACGAGGACTTCCTGGTGCGGGGGGAAGGGCTGAAGATGGACTTCGCCCACCTGCCGTTCGATCATCCGGGCTTCATCATGTTCTCCTCCGGGACCACCGGGAAGCCTAAGTGCATGGTGCAGGGAGCGGGCGGCGTCCTGCTCAACCACCTGAAGGAGCTCCTCCTGCACACTGACCTAAAGCGGGAGGACAGCATCCTCTACATCACCACCTGTAGCTGGATGATGTGGAACTGGCTGCTCAGCAGCCTGGCCGTGGGTGCCACGGTGGTCCTATACGACGGCCATCCCGCCTACCCCGAGCCCGGTGCCATGTGGAAGCTGGTGCAGGACCAGGGCATCACCATCTTCGGGACCAGCGCCACCTACATCAACTTCCTCAGGCGGGAGGGGGTCAGGCCCGGCCGGGAATACGACCTGTCCACGCTGCGGGAGATCTCCCAGACCGGCTCCGCCCTCTCCGCCCAGGGCTTCGAGTACGTCTACCGGGAGATCAAGGCAGACCTGCACTTCAACTCCATTTCGGGGGGGACCGACATCAACGGCTGCTTTGCCGCCGGCAGCCCCATTCAGCCCGTGTACGCCGGCGAGCTGCAGGGCCCCGCCCTGGCCATGAAGGTCAAGGCCTATGACGAGGAGGGCCGGGAGGTGTGGGATCGGCAGGGCGAGCTGGTATGCGAGGCCCCCTCCCCTTCCATGCCCCTGTACTTCTGGAACGACCCCGATGGGGAGAAGTACCGCAACGCCTACTTCACCTTCTACCCTCAGAAGAACGTCTGGCGGCACGGCGACTTCATCGTCATGCACAGCGACACGGGGGGCATCACCTTTCACGGCCGATCCGACGCCACCCTGAAGCCGGCGGGGGTGCGCATCGGCACTGCGGAGATCTACAGCGTCGTGGAGAGCCTGGAGGAGGTGGCGGACAGTCTGGCCGTGGGACAGGACTGGCGCGGCGACCAGCGCATCCTCCTGTTCGTGAAGCTGGCCCCGGGCTACACCCTGACCGAGGAGCTGAAGGGCAGGATCGCGACCGCGCTGCGCACCCGGGCCTCGCCGCGGCACGTTCCGGCGATGATCCTGGAGACCCCGGAAGTGCCCTACACCTTCAACATGAAGAAGGTGGAGAGCGCTGTGGCCAACATCATCAACGGCAGACCCGTGGTCAACCGGGACGCCCTGGTCAACCCCCAGGCCCTGGACTACTTCGAGCGCATCCTCCCCGAGCTTGGGCGCGACTCCTTCGGGCGCTGAGGTCCCGCGCCGCCCCGACTGCCGCCACCCGCCTGGAAGCGCAGGGTCGGACCTGGCTGGATGAGGCAGTCTGAGGCGGTGTTTTGAGGCAGTGCGGCGCGTTGACAGCCGGCGGACGAGCCGTATAATTAACGGTGCTGACGCGGGGTGGAGCAGTCCGGTAGCTCGTCGGGCTCATAACCCGAAGGTCGGAGGTTCAAATCCTCCCCCCGCTACCACCGGTTTTGAAGGGGTTCCGTCGGCTGCCAGCCGCGGGACCCATATCAGTTTTTATCGGCGGTAGTCCTCGGAAGTATCTCCCTGCTCAACGGGCGCAGGGAAGGGTGCTTCCTGCCCGAGAGGCCCCCCGCTAGCCTTCTGGAACTCGGTTGGATCGAGGAGTTTGAGCCCCCGAGTAACTGTGCTAGCATCGACGATAGATTAGAGGGAGCGGAAGTGCTGGAAGCGCGCGTGGACAGGCTCGAGGTAGCTCTCCAGCGGCTGGCTGAGGCCCAGGCCGAGACGCAGGCAGAACTTCGCGCGCTGGCCGAGGCCCAGCGGCGGACGGAGCAGCGGTTGGAGGCACTGACCGCGCGGGTGGACGATCTGGCCGAGGCCCAGCGGCGGACGGAGCAGCGGTTGGAGGCGCTGACCGCGCGGGTGGACACCCTGGCCGTGCGGGTGGACACCCTGGCCGCGCAACTTAGCGAACTGGTGGTCCAGGTGTCCCGTCTTGCAGGCATTGTAGGAGACGTGCGCGGCAGGGTGCTCGAGCTCGACTACCGGGAGAAGGCGCACGCCTATTTCCTGAGGATCCTGCGGGCGATCCACCTGGTGCCCCGGGCGGAGCTGGCCGCGATGGCCGAGGACGCCGAGGGGCGCGCCCTTCTTTCGCTGGACGAACACACGGATCTCTTGCAGGCCGATGTGGTCATCCGCGGGCGGCGCCGAGATGGCGACGAAGAGTGCTACCTCGTCGCCGAGGTCTCCGCGGTGGTGGACGCACGCGACGTGGAACGGGCGGCTCGCCGGGCACGGCTGCTCCAGCGGATGGTCGCCATGCCGGCGCTGGCGGCTATGGCCGGGGAGCGCGCCACGGCCGATGCCAGCCGGGAAGCCGCCACCGCAGGGGTCTGGCTGGTGATCGACGGACGGGCCTACCCGCCAGGGAGCCTTCCGGAGAGCTGATTGCCCAAGAGACGTTCGGGGGCTTCTTCAGGGGCTGCGGCGTAAAGGCCAGCAGCCCCTGACTATGGTCGCCGCCGGGGCTGCCCTTGCGCCTGGCTCGGTGCCTTGCTAGCATCCTGCTGTAGACCGACGCGTCGGTCTATCCCATGACCCCGAACCAGGACGGTGGAAGAAGCATGGCAACCACGCCGGCCGGCACACACCGTGTCGACATGGCCGTTGCCCCGCTGATTCAGGGGCTCAGAGCCGCGTCGACGGTGGGCCGGCGGGTCGCCGCGCGTCAGGGGCGTCCGGTTCTGGTCTGGACCTCGGCCGCCGTTCCGGCGGTCGATCCCATCGCTCTCTTCGAACGCGCCGCCGGGTTCGGGGCGGCACGGCTGCTGTGGGCGCGCCCGGCCGATGGGGAGAGTCTCGTAGGGATTGGGGCGGCCTGGGAGGCCACGGCGGAAGGCCCGGCGCGGTTGGGCGCGGTGGGGGATGCATGGCGCCGCTGCCTGGCTGAGGCAGTAGGTGTAGGCGATGGAGCCGGTCCGGCGGCGATGGGCGGCTTCGCCTTCGCTCCCACCGTCGATCCCCGGTCTCCGTGGCGCACGTTCCCGGCCGGCTGGCTGCTGGTACCGTGGCTGGTGGTTCGCACAACCGGCGCAGGCTCTCAGGCGGTGCTCAGCACGCTGGTGCCCCCCGACGGCGACGGCACTTCCCCGTACAACGATGGCAGCTCCCTGCACGACGCCACGCACCTGGCCGCGTTGCTGGATCCGCAGGACGGGCCGGGGCGTCCGCAGCCTGTGCAGCCCGCCTCCTACCGCGTGCAGAACACGGTCACGACGGCTCCGCCGGTCGCGGAAATCCCGGCGACTTCACGCTGGAAGGCGCTGGTCGTCGAGGCCGCGGCGGCCGTGCGCGGCGGCGCGCTTCGCAAGGTGGTACTTGCGCGCGCCGTGACGGTGGACGGGGTGACGACCGGCCTGGCCACGGCGCTGCACCGCCTGCGCACCGCCTACCCGGGGTGCGCGCTGTTTGCGGTGGCCCGCGGCGACCTCTGCTTCCTGGGTGCGACCCCCGAGCGCCTGTTGCGGGTGCGAAACGGTGTGGTGAGCACCGGAGCCCTGGCCGGGTCGGCTCCCCGGGGCACGGCGCCGGAAGAGGACGAGTACCTGGGCCAGGTGCTGCTCGCCAGCTCCAAAGACCGGCTGGAGCACGCGCTGGTCGTGGAAGCGGTCCGCGACGCGATGACCGCGGCGTGTGACGACGTGGTGGCCCCGCCCACCCCGGTCCTGCTGCGCATGCCCAACGTACAGCACCTCTATACGCCGCTGCGGGGGCGCCTGCGCGCCCCGCTGGAGATCCTGGAGCTGGCCAGCCGCCTGCATCCCACCCCTGCTGTGGGCGGCGTCCCCCAGGAGGCGGCCCTGAAGTGGATCGCCCGGCACGAGGGGTTCGAGCGTGGGTGGTACGCGGGCGTCGTAGGCTGGCTGGATGGGGCCGGCGACGGCGAGCTGTCGGTGGCCATCCGGTGTGCACTGCTGCGCGGCCGGCGCGCCACGTTGTTCGCCGGGTGCGGCATCGTGGGCGACTCCGATCCGGAGGCAGAGTACGCGGAGTCATGCCTGAAGCTGCGCCCCCTGGCCGAGGCGCTGGACGCGCCCGGGGCGCTCCATGGCTGCCGCTGAGCCTGGCCGCGCACCGCTAGCGCCCGAGAACGCCACCTATGCGTTCGTCGGCGCCCTGGTCGACGAGCTGGTCCGGGCGGGTGTGCGTCACTTCTGCCTGTGCCCGGGATCCCGCTCGACACCGCTGGCCATGACGGCAGTCCGGCAGGGGGGCCTGAAGGTCTGGATGCACGTGGACGAACGCGCGGCCGCTTACTTCGCGCTGGGCCTGGCCAAGGCCTTGCGCTCGCCAGTGGCAGTGGTATCCACCTCGGGAACCGCGGCCGCCAACTTCCTCCCGGCGGTGATCGAGGCCCGGTTCGGCCGGGTACCGCTGCTGGTGCTTACCGCGGACCGGCCGCACGAGCTACGCGACGCCGGCGCCAACCAGACCATCGATCAGCTGCGGCTCTTCGGGGTGCAGGTGAAGTGGTTCGCGGAGGTTGCCCCGCCGCTGGCTACGGAGGCGATGCTGCGGTACGCGCGCCAGCTGGCAGCCCAGGCCACCTTCCACGCGGTTGAGGCGCCCGCAGGACCCGTGCACCTCAACTTCCCCTTCCGCGAGCCGCTAGTTCCCGTACCCGCACCCAACGAGCTGCCCCCCACGGACGATCGCGCCGGACCTGCCTGGGAGGGCCGTGCGGAGGGGCAGCCTTACACGGTCGCGCTGCACGCCGTCCGGGCCCCGGATGCGGCGGTTGCGCGGGCGCTGGCTGGCATCGTGGGCGCCGCGCGGCGCGGCCTGATCGTCTGCGGGCCGCAGGACGATCCGGCCTTCCCCCAGGCGCTGACACGGCTGGCGGATGTGGTTCGCTTCCCGGTGCTGGCCGATCCGCTGTCCGGGGTGCGGTGCGGCCCCCACGACCGCAGCCTGGTGGTGGATGCCTATGATCTCGTCCTGCGCGCCGATCGCGCTGCGGCCACCCTCGAGCCCGACCTGGTCCTGCGCTTCGGCGCCATGCCGGCGTCGCGGCCGCTGCTGCAGTACCTGCAGCGCCACAGCCGGGCGCGGCAGGTCGTGGCCGACGGTGCCCGGTGGAGCGACCCCCTGCGCGTGGCCGCGCAGATCCTGGCAGCCGACCCACGGCTGGTGTGCGAGGCCCTGACGGCGGCGCTGGCCGGTCACCGGCCCGCGCCGGCGCAGGAGGAGTGGACCGACCGCTGGCTGGAGCTGAGCTGCTCCGCCCGCGCCGCTGCCGCCCGCCGCCTGCTGGAGATCACCGAGCCGTTTGAGGGCAGGGTGTTCGCCGAGCTGGGGGCGCTGCTGCCCGATGGTGCGCTGCTGGTGGTGGGCAACAGCATGCCGGTGCGCGACCTGGACACCTTCCTGCCGTCGGTGCCCACGCGCCTGCGCGTGCTCGGCAACCGCGGCGCCAGCGGCATCGACGGCCTGCTCTCCACCGCCCTGGGCGCCGCTGCGGCCGCCGCCGGCCCGGTGGTGGCCGTCCTGGGCGACCTGGCGTTCTACCACGACATGAACGGCCTGCTGGCGGCCAGGCTGCACGGGCTGGCGGCCACCATCGTGCTGCTCAACAACAACGGCGGCGGGATCTTCAACTTCATGCCGCAGGCAGCGTACCCGGCCTACTTCGAGGCGCTCTTTGGGGTGCCCCACGGGCTGGAGTTCCGCCATGCGGCCGATCTGTACGGCGCCACCTACGCGGTTTTCGAAGGATGGAGCGCCTTTGGCCAACAGGTGCGCGCGGGCCTGGCCCGGTCGGGGCTGACCATCGTGGAGATTCAGACCGATCGGGGGCGCAATGTCCGTCTGCACCAGGAGATCTGGGCCAGCGCCGCCGAGGCGCTCGGCGCCGGCCTGTCCACGAGGTGAGAGGATGCCCGTGAACTGGATGAAAGTACGTGAGTACACAGATATCGTCTACGAACAGGCTGATGGGATGGCCAAGATCACCATCAACCGGCCTGAGGTCCGCAACGCCTTCCGCCCGCAGACCATCGTCGAGCTGATCGACGCCTTCACCCACGCCCGCGAGGACCCAGCCGTGGGGGTCATCCTGTTCACCGGAGCGGGGACCGAGGCCTTCTGCTCGGGCGGGGACCAGCGCGTGCGCGG
Source organism: Armatimonadota bacterium (assembly GCA_031459715.1). NCBI lineage: Bacteria > Bacillati > Candidatus Sysuimicrobiota > Candidatus Sysuimicrobiia > Candidatus Sysuimicrobiales > Candidatus Humicultoraceae > Candidatus Humicultor > Candidatus Humicultor tengchongensis. The sequence continues at coordinate 175,613 of JAVKIA010000001.1, forward strand.
AGACGCCGGCTACCTGGACGAGACGGGAATCCCACGCCTCAATGTGCTGGACCTGCAGCGGCTGCTCCGGGTGCTTCCCAAACCCGTGATCGCGCTGGTCGCGGGCTACGCCATCGGCGGCGGCAACGTGCTGGCCACCGTCTGCGACCTCACCATCGCCGCCGAGAACGCTGTTTTCGGCCAGACCGGGCCAAAGGTCGGCTCGTTCGACGCGGGCTACGGGTCCACTTACCTGGCCCGCATCGTGGGTCACAAGAAGGCCCGGGAGATCTGGTACCTATGTCGCCAGTACACGGCGCAGCAGGCGCTGGAGATGGGGCTGGTCAACGCCGTGGTGCCGCTGGAACAGTTGGAGGAGGAGGGCATCCGGTGGGCCCGGGAAATCCTTGAGAAGAGCCCGCTGGCCATCAGGCTGCTCAAGGCGGCGTTCAACGCCGACACGGACGGACTGGCCGGCATCCAGCAGCTGGGCGGCGACGCCACGCTGCTGTACTACCTGACCGATGAGGCAAAGGAAGGGCGCGACGCCTTTCTCCAGAAGCGCCGACCCGACTTCTCCAGGTTCCCCCGCTATCCGTGACTGCCCGCCCTTCCGTGGCTCCGGAGCGCCGGCCCGTCTCCCGCCGGCGCGCCTGGGTGCATGCGGCGCGTATCCCCACGCTGCCGGCGGCCGTGGCCCCGGTGCTGGTGGGCAGCGGCGCCGCAGCCGCTGCAGGCGGGTTTGACGCGCCGGCAGCGCTGGGGGCGCTGGTGGTGGCCCTGGCCATCCAGATCGGCACCAACCTCCACAACGATGCCGCGGACTTCCTGCGTGGCACCGACGCGACACACCGACTGGGTCCGCCCCGCGTCACCCAGGCCGGCTGGCTTGCGGCGCACGAAGTGCTGGCCGGCGCCTACGCATGTTTCGGCCTGGCGGCGCTGGTGGGGCTTCTCTTCGTCTGGCGGTGGGGGTGGCCGGTGCTGGCGGCGGGGGGACTTTCCATCCTGGCCGCCCTAGCCTACACCGCTGGGCCCTGGCCGCTCGGCTACCACGGCCTGGGCGAAGTGTTCGTCTTCCTCTTCTTCGGCGTCGTGGCCACCGCCGGAACCGCCTTCGTTCAGTTGGGACGGATCAGCCCGGCCGCGCTGGCGGCCTCGGTCCCGGTGGGCCTGCTGTGCGCAGCGATCCTGGTCGCCAACAACCTGCGCGATGTGGCCAGCGACGCCCTGGCGGGCAAGCGCACCCTGGCGGTGCGCCTGGGTCCGGATCGGACCCGTGTGCTCTACGAGGTTTTGCTGGCCGCCGCCGTGGCCGCACCGCCGGTTCTGCGGCTGGCCGGGCTGGCCGGGCGGTGGTTCTGGCTGCCCTGGCTGGCCCTGCCCGAGTTCCTGGCGCTGGGGCACGCCGCGTGGTGGCACCATGAGGCGCCCGCGCTGGTGGCCGTCCTGAAGCGCACGGCCCGGCTGCACCTGGTTTACGGGGCGCTTTTGGGCGCCGGCCTGCTGTGAGGCAGACCGACGCGGGCCACGCGGCCCTGCACACCCCCGACTGGCTCGCCTACCGCGCCGCCGTCTCCCCAAGCCACCTGGCGCTGGTTGCCGGCGCCGAGCGGCTGACGTTCACCGACCTCGACCGCCGGGCTGGGGCTCTGGCCCGACGCCTGAGGCATGCGGGTGTGTCAGCCGGCGACCGCGTGGCGGTCCTCCTGCGCAACGGCCCGGCCTACGTCGAGGTGACCTTCGGCCTGGCGCGCGCAGGCGCCGTGATGGTACCGCTGAACACGCGCCTGGCCCCGCCGGAGATTGCCTGGCAGCTGACGGACAGCAGCGCCCGGTGGCTGGTGTGCGAGGAGCGTACGGCCGCACAGGTACCCGGGATCTCCCCGGACCTCTGCCTGGTGGTCGTAGAGGAGCTGGCCCGGGAGCCCGAGGGCGAGGTGACGCTGGACGACCGGTGGCACCTCTCCCGCGTGCAGGGCATCGTTTACACCTCGGCCACGACGGGCCGCCCCAAGGGGGCACAGCTCACCTTCGGCAACCACTGGTGGAATGCCGCGGGCTCGGCGTTGCTCCTGGGTGCGCACCGCGGGGACGCCTGGCTGGCGGTGCTGCCCTTCTTCCATGTCGGCGGTCTGGCTCTGCTGTGGCGCGGTGTGCTGTACGCCACTCCCCTGGTCGTGCACGATGCCTTCGACCCGGAGGCCGCCAACCGGGCCGTGGACGCAGGGGAGGTGACCCTGGTCTCGCTGGTGGCTCCCATGCTCCAGCGCATGCTGGACGCCCGCCGGGATCGGCCGTTCCCTCCGACGCTGCGCGCTGTGCTGCTGGGAGGCGGGCCGACGGGCCGCGACCTCCTCGACCGGTGCGTGGCCCTGGGCGTGCCCGCAGCCCCCACCTACGGGCTGACGGAAGCAGCCTCGCAGGTGGCGACGCTGCCGCCGTGGGAGTTCCCGCGGAAGGTCGGTGCATCCGGCCGGCCGCTGTTCCCGGTGGAGCTGTGCATCGATGCACCGCCCGGCGAGGTGGGGGAGATCCTGGTGCGCGGCCCCACGGTCATGGCTGGCTACTGGAACCGGCCCGAGGAGACCGCGCGGGTGCTGCGCAGTGGATGGCTGCATACCGGCGATCTGGGCTACGTCGATCCCGACGGTGATCTGTTCGTCGTGGACCGCCGCGATGACCTCATCATCACCGGCGGTGAAAACGTGTACCCCTCTGAAGTGGAGGAGGCGTTGCGGGCCCACCCCGCCGTGGCCGATGCCGGTGTCTTCGGGATGCCGGACCCCCTGTGGGGCCAGGCGGTCGCCGGGGCCGTGGTCGTCCGCCCAGGGGCCAGCGTGGACGCCGCTACGCTGGAAGCGTTCTGCGCGGCACGCCTGGCCCGCTACAAGGTGCCGCGGCGCGTCTGGTTCGTCACGGAGCTCCCGCGGTCGGCCGGGGGGAAGGTGATGCGCCGCGAGCTCCAGGCGCGTTTCGTGCCTTCGGTTCCCGGAAAGCCCACCGGCCCGCGCAGCGTACCGGGCGTCGCCCTGCCGGCCGCGGTGCCGCGGTGGTGGGTGCGCGACGCCTTCCACGCCATCGCCGGACGCTACGACCTCCTCAACCACCTGCTCAGCGGCGGCCTGCACCTGGTCTGGAAGCGTGCCGCTGTGCGGGCCGCTGCTCTGGGCCCCGGCGGCCGGGCGGTGGACGTGTGCTGCGGGACGGGGGACCTGCTGGTGGGGCTTGCCCGCATCGTCGGCCCCGGCGGCCGGGTGCTCGGTGTCGACTTTGCCGCGGGCATGGTGGCCGCAGCGGCCGCCCGCCTGGCACGCCGGCGGCTGGCCGGCGCTACCGTGCTGCTGGGAGATGCCGAGGCCCTGCCGCTAGGCGACGCGACGGTGGACGCGGCGACCATCGCCTTCGGCCTGCGCAACGTGGCGGACCCTGCCCGGGCGCTGCGCGAGATGCACCGGGTGCTGCGCCCCGGAGGGCGGTTGGTGGTGCTGGAGTTCGGGCAGCCTCGCCCGTCGTGGTTCCGAGCGCTCTACGACCTCTATTCGCGCACGGTGATCCCGCGCTGCGGCGGCTGGCTCTCCGGGCGGCACGATGCCTACCGCTACCTGCACGACTCCATCCGCCAGTGGCCCGATCCGGAGCAGCTCAGTGACCTCATCCGCGAAGCAGGGTTTGCGCAGGTGCGCTATCACCTCCTGACGCGCGGCATCTCCGTGCTGCACCTGGGCACCAAGCCCTGACCCGCCCCCTGTCAAGAGCCAAGACGGCGATCGCGGTTCCTGGAGGAGAGCGGAGGTTCGCAGCACGCGTCGGGGTCCCTTGACAGCTCCCGCCTCTCCTTGCTATCGTCCGCTGCAAGTCCACGGGGTCCGCGGCCGGCAGTGGCAGCCGCGGCGAGGAAGCGCGCCCCAGAATCCACGGCTCCCACAAGGGCCGGTCGGTTCACGCGGCGCGGGCGGCCGGAGATGGCCGCCACTCCGTCAGGAGCAAAGCCTGAGGGGCAGGTTCCTCCCGGAATCGGTCTCTCGGGCTTTTGTCATCCGGGGAGGATGCGACCATGGGCAGGCGGATCGTCGTCTATGACACCACGTTGCGGGATGGCACCCAGGGGGCCGGTATCAGCTTCTCCGCCGAGGATAAGCTGCGTATCGCCCGCCTCCTGGACGAGCTGGGCATTGACTTCATCGAGGGCGGATGGCCAGGCAGCAATCCCAAGGACCTGGCCTTCTTCGAGCGCGCCCGCCACCTGCGCTGGACCCACGCCACGGTGGTGGCCTTCGGCAGCACCCGGCGCCCGCAGCGGCGGCCCGAAGACGACGCCAACCTGCAGGCGTTGCTGCAGGCGGGCACCCCCGCGGTGGCCCTTTTCGGCAAGAGCTGGGACCTGCACGTGCGCACTGCCCTGCGCACCACCCTGGAGGAGAACCTGCGCATGATCGCCGACTCGGTGATCTACTGCAAGCGCGCCGGGCGCCAGGTGATCTACGACGCCGAGCACTTCTTCGACGGGCTGCGGGCCGCCCCCGACTACGCCCTGGCTACGCTGCGGGCGGCCCGACAGGCGGGGGCCGACGTCCTGGTGCTGTGCGACACCAACGGAGGCGCGCTCCCCGAGCACATTCGCGCCGGAGTGGAGCGGGTGGCGGCGGAGGTGGGAGGGCCTTTGGGCATCCACAGCCACAACGACGGCGAGCTGGCCGTGGCCAATACCCTGGCGGCGGTGCAGGCGGGGGCGGAACACGTCCAGGGGACGGTCAACGGCTACGGCGAGCGCTGCGGCAACGCCAACCTCTGCTCGGTGATTCCCAACCTGCAGTTGAAGCTGGGGTACTCCTGCCTGCCTGGGAACTCCCTTGGCCGGCTCACCGAGGTCTCCCGCCTGGTCAGCGAGCTGGCCAACCGCGCGCCCGACGACGACCAGCCCTTTGTGGGCCGCAACGCCTTCGCCCACAAGGGCGGTGTGCACGTCAGCGCGGTGATGGCCGACCCGGCCACCTACGAGCACATCGCCCCGGAGCAGGTGGGCAACCGCCGCCGGATCATCGTCTCCGACCTGTCGGGGCAGGCCACCGTCCTGTATAAGGCCGCCGAGGTGGGCATTCCGCTGGACCGCTCCCGGCCCGAGGTGGCGGAGATCCTGGCGCGGCTGAAGGCGCTGGAGCACGAAGGCTACCAGTTCGAGGGCGCCGAGGCGTCCTTCGAGTTGATCATGCGGCGCCTGCTAGGGACGCAACGGCCGCTGTTTACCCTGCACTGGTTCCAGGTGACGGTGAGCAAGTCCGGGGATTCCGCGCGGGCCGAGGCCACCATCAAGCTCTCTGTGGACGGGGTGGAGGAGCACACCGCCGCCGAGGGCAACGGACCCGTTCACGCCCTGGACCGGGCATTGCGCAAGGCCCTGGACGGCTTCTACCCCGAGCTGCGGGCCATCCGCCTGACCGACTACAAGGTGCGGGTGCTCAACGCGGATGCAGCCACAGCGGCGCGGGTACGGGTGCTGATCGAGTCCTCGGACGGGGAGCGCACCTGGGGGACGGTGGGGGTCTCCGAGAACGTGGTGGAGGCTAGCTGGCTGGCGCTGGTGGACAGCCTGGAGTACGGGCTGCTCTGCCGCCGCGGCGCTTAGCCCTTCACATAGGACCGACCCAGAGCTTCGGGCTTGGCCAAGCCCCAGCGGGTGCGGAACCAGGAGGTGGAGATGACCACCAGGATGGGGATGGTGATGGCGAAGGGCACCGTGCGCCACACGTAGCGTGAGAGCACCCCCGGGAGGACCAGCTCCGGGCTCAGCGAGAGCTGCCACATCACCCCAAACAGTGAGGCTCCCGCCAGCAAGATCCAGGGGTTCCACATGGAGAAGAAGACCAGAGCCAGGCTGACAAACCCCCAGCCCATGAGGAAATTGTAGGTCCACACGGGGTTGTAGGAGAGCGTGTAGGTAGCCCCGGCCAGGCCGGCCAGCGTGCCGCCGCCGATGACGCAGAGGTAGCGGATGGCCACCACGGAGACGCCGGAGGCCTCCGCAGCCGCCGGGTTCTCCCCCGCGGAGCGGATGGCCAGCCCCAGGCTGGTGCGGAAGAGGAGGAACCAGACAGCCGCCACCAGGATGACCCCGATGGGGAAGAACGGCGAGAGGCCCAGGACACCGGGGATCCGCTCCAGCCCCAGGGGGCCGGTGCGAGGGCCGCCCAGGTAGGTGGTCAGGCCGAAGCTGAGGATCCACAGGCCCATCCCGCTCACTACCTGGTCGCCCCGCAGGGTGATGGAGAAGAAACCGTGGGCCAGGCCCAGGAACGCACCCAGGGCCATGCCGGCGAGGAAGCCCAGCGGGTAGCTCGCCGTGGTCTGGGCGGTGATGAAGGCCGCAGTACCCCCGAACAGCATCAGGCCCTCCAGCCCCACGTTGAGGACGCCGGCGCGCTGGTCGACCAGCTCGCCCAGCGCTGCAAAGAGGAAGACGGTGGACGCTTCCAGGCTGCGTGCCAGCAGCTCCCACACAGCCGCTACTCCCTGGACATCTCCGCCGCGATGGCCGGGGCCTGGGCCTCGACCCGCCGCCAGATCAGGCGGAACTGATAGAGGACGTGGGAGGCGATAAACGTCATCATGAGCAGGCCCAGAAGCGCATAATCCACCCCGAAGGGGAGGCGCAACGCTCCCTGGGCGAACCTGGCTCCCAGGGACAGGCCGGCGAAGAGGACGGCGATGGGGACAGCGCCCAGGGATGAGCCGCGGGCAATCAGGGCGGAGATGATACCGTAGAACCCCAGGTCCCCATAGTAGCCGTAGTTCCCCGGGATCTTGTACACACCGGGGACGGCGGCGAAGTAGTGGTAGCCGGCCAGACCGGCGAAGGCGCCGCCCAGAAGGAAGACGAACAGGGAGAGGGTCACAGGGATAATGCCGCCGTACCGGGCGGCGGAGGGGTTCTCACCGAAGGCCCGGATGCGGTAGCCCAGCGCGGTCTTGGCGAAGAGAAGATCCAGGAAGACCGCCGCCCCCAGGGCCAGCAGCGCGGTGAAGGGCACCCCCTGCAAGAGAGGCGCGTACAGCGGCGGGGGTAGGCTGAAGCTCTCCCCTTCGGCCGTGGCACCCATGAACGGTCCGCCTTCCTTGATCATGTACGCCACGAGCCAGACCAGGATCGAGTTCAGCATCATGGTGACCAGGATCTCGTTCACCTGAAGCCTGGCGCGGAGCAGGCCAGCAAAGCCGCCCAGGGCCGCGCCCGCGGTGGCCGCAGCCGCGACCATGAGGGCGACCAGGACTCCGGCCGGGAGGGCGGGGGGCGATCCCGTGGCGCGCAGGGCGAAGGGGACAGCGAAGGCCGCCAGCGCCCCGGCGTACACCTGACCGGGCAGCCCGATGTTCCACAGGCCGGCCCGCAGGGGCACGAGGAAGGCGTAGGTGCACAACAGGAGGTAGATGGAGCGCTGGGCGGTGGCCAGGACGCCGTGGGGGTTGAAGAAGGCGTAGGAGAAGACCGTGCGGTAGGCGGCGAAGAGGGGAGCATCGGCGGAAAGGAAGAGGACGCTGGCCAGCACCAGGGCCAGCAGGATGGCCACAACCGCCCCCAGTACCGCGTAGACGGCAGGCAGCGCGGGCCGCGGCTCCAGGGTCAGCTCGTGACGCCCCAGCCTCACCGCAGGCGGGTCTCCTGCGGCCGCGATCCGGCCATCATGGCGCCCACCATCTCGGCGTCGGCCTGCTCCCGGGGGAGGACGGCGACGAATCGCCCTTCGTAGATGGGCGCCACCCGGTCGCTGAGGGAGAGGATTTCGTCCAGGTCTTCGGAGATGAGCAGAACCGCCGCCCCTTCCTCCCGGGCCTCCAGGAGCTTGGCCCTAACGAACGCCGTCGCCTCCACGTCCAGCCCCTGCGTGGGGAGGTGGGCGATGAGGAAGCGGGGGCGGCGGGAGAGCACCCGGCCTAGGATGAGCTTCTGCAGGTTGCCTCCGGAGAGGTGCCGCGCCGGAGCGTGGTGATGGGGAGCCACCACATTATAGGTGGAAAGGATGTGCCGCGTGAGCCGGCCCAGGCCCGCCTGGTCCAGCAGGCCGCGTGGCGTGTACGCCGGGTCGAAGTGGTAGGTGAGCGCGGTGTTCTCCACCAGGGAGAAAGAGGCGATGGAGGCCACCTCGGTTCGTTCCGCCGGGATGTAGCCCATCCCGATGCGCCACCGCTCCAGGGGTGAGAGGTGGGTCACGTCGCGGCCATCGAAGCGGATCCGCCCCCCGCTGGCCGGACGCAGCCCTGCCAGGACCTGGGCCAGCTCCTCCTGACCGTTCCCGCTGACGCCAGCCACGCCCAGGATCTCGCCCGCGCGCAGGGCGAAGGATACGCCGCGCAGGGCCAGGAGGCCCCGGTCGTTGAAGGCGGAGAGCTGCTCCACCTGCAGCAGGGGATGCCCCGCGCCGACGGATCGCTCCACGGTGCGGAAGGCCACCTCGCGGCCGATCATGTGCTGCACCAGGGTCTCCTCGGTGGCCTCCGCCGTCCACAGGCGGGCGGCGACCCTTCCGGAACGGAAGACCGTCACTCGGTGGCTGGCGGCCATGACAATGGGCAGCTTGTGGGTGACTAGCAGGACGGTGACGCCCCGGTCGCGGACCAGGGTCTGCAGGCCGGCCAGGAGGGTCTTGACCTCAGGGGGCGTGAGCACCGAAGTGGGCTCGTCCAGGATGAGGATACGCGCCCCCCCGTAGAGGGCCTTGAGGATCTCCACCCACTGCCGCTCCCCCTCCGAGAGCTGCCACACCCTGGCCCCCAGGTCGACGGCAAAGCCGTAGCGGCGGCACAGGGCCTCCACCTCGGCACGGGCGGCGCGCAGGTTGAGGAGGCCGCGTATGCGGGGGTGCCCCAGGACGATGTTCTCCAGCACCGTGTGCGCGGCCACCAGGCGGCGGGTCTGGTGCACCATCCCGATCCCCTGGGCGATGGCGTCGTGGGGCGAACGGAAGTGCACCCGCCCCCCCCGCAGGTAGAGGGCACCCGCGTCGGGCTGCACCAGGCCGAAGAGGATATTCATCAGGGTGGTCTTGCCGGCGCCGTTCTGCCCCAGGACCGCGTGCACCTCGCCCGCCTGGACCTCGAAGTCCACCCGGTCCAGGGCCAGCACCCCGGGGAAGCGCTTACTGATGCCGCGGGCCGCGAGGAGGGGCTCGGTCCCCGCGCGCTCAGCCGGTACGGTCATGACCTCATCCGTTTGGGGAAAGAACGGCCGGCCGCTGGACCCTGCCGGGGCCCGCGGCCGGCACCCACCTCACTTCAGGATAGTTATCCCGTTGAGGTCGAAGTTGAACTTCCCCAGCAGCCATGTGTCGGACGGCGTCTGCCGCGCCTTCTTCACCACCCTCCCCTTGGCGGGAATCGGGGTGTCCTTGAGGGCCAGCCCGGTGCCGTTGCTGATGAAGGCGTGCTCGAAAAACGGATCCCACTGCCCCTTCATCATCTGCTCGCGGCGCTGGCTCACCAGGCGGAGGATGGAGGCCGGGATGAGCGGCCGCGCCTTGGGGCTGATGGCGTCCACCCCCACCTTCTTGTTGTTCATGATGTCCACGGTGGGCTCCACCGTGCCGTCGGCCAGGGTCATGGTATCCCGCATACCCAGGTAGAGCAGGGTGCGCGGGGTCTGGTTGCCGGCCAGCCACTCCTTCACCATGCGCTCGTAGAGGACCTCCCAGCGGGTGTCGAAGGAGACGGCTACCGTGTCGGTACTGGACCACCCGTAGAAGCCCACCACGTCCATGTCCTTGCCCACGAACCAGATCTTGCGCTCCTGGGCCACGTCCAGCGGGGAGCCGGAGTCGGTCTGCTGGGTGATCACGTCCACCTTGTACTGACGCACCAGGGTCGTGGCCACCTCGCGCTCCTCCGCGGGCTTGTACCAGTCTCCCACGTACTTCACGTAGACGGTGACCTTCTTGCCCAGGGCCTTGGCCCCGTCCTGTACCCCCAGGAAGAAGCCGGCCTGGCGGCGGATGACCTGCACGTTGGGGAAGGCAGAGACGATGCCGATGTTCCCGCTGCGGGTGAGGGCGGCGGCGATCAGCCCCTCCAGGTAGAGGGCCTGGTACTGGCGCGGGAAGAACCGGATGAAGTTGCGCTTGGTGGTCACATCGCTGGCCACCACGGACCCGAAGTAGACCTTGGGGTACTTGTCGGCGATGTCCTTGAGGGGAAGGCCCATGAACTCGGCATTCCCCACCACGATGTTTGCGCCCTGCCGGATCAACTCTTCGGCGTAGGGCACGGTGAGGTCCGGTCCCACTTCTTCGCGGTAGACGTACTTCACGTTGGGGTACTTCTCGGCGATGCGCTGGGCGGCGCGGTGGTGGGCGCCGGACCAGGTCGTCCCCTTGATCACGCTGAAGTGCAGGATCGCCAGGGTCGCATTCGCTGCTCCTGCGTGGGCAGACGAACCCACAGCGCCTGCGGCGCCTGCCAGGAGCGCCGCGAGCAGCAACGACGGGATGACGATCCGCACTGGAGCCAACCTCCTGCGCCACCCATTTGTCCGGTCCATGTCAACCTCCTTTCCGCCCCTCCTGACCTGGGTGTTCTCGCCCGGGGCACCCCAAGAATCGCAGGCAATCCCCTCGGGGTCCTGCCATCTACTCTGCCGGATTTCTCGGACAGACCCCTGGCCTGGTGGATGTTCCGCGAAGCACCCGCTGCGCCACGGTTCTACAGGACGCGCGCGTTTCCCTTTCGCCGGATGCGCACACCACTGCCGCGGGTGGCGAGAGGAGCCCCGTGTTGCGGCCATGGTCCCGGTGCGGCGGCAACGCCGCTTGCGGCAGCGGGGCAAGCCGCCTGGTACGGGTGGGCCGGGGCTGTAGCGGGACTGCCGGCTGTCCAGGCGGGGCGCAGGAGGAAGACCGGGGACGCGGGAGGAGAAGGTATCCTTGTATAGAAGATACAATATACATGCTCTCTCTGGGAGACCTGGCCACGCAACTGGGCAAGCGGCGCAGCGCGCCTGACCTGGTGGCGGAGGTGCTGCGCGAGGCTATCCTCAGGGGGATTCTCCGCGGCGGGGAGCCTCTCCCCCAGGATGAGGTGGCGGCGCAGCTGGGCGTGAGCCGGATTCCCGTACGCGAAGCCCTGCGGCAGCTGGAGGCCGAGGGGCTGGTCAAGTTCAACCCACACCGCGCCGTGGTTGTCTCCGAACTCTCGGCCGCCGAGGTGGAGGAGATCTACGATATCCGCATTCCCCTGGAGTGCACCGCCCTCCGCCTGGCTCTCCCCCGCATCAGCGCCGAGGACCTGCGGCGGGCCGAGGCGATTCTGGAGGCCATCGACGCGGAGACGGACATCTTCCGCTGGAGCCAGCTGAACCGGGACTTTCACGCCGTTCTCTATACCCCGGCCAACCGCCCTCGCCTGCTGGACCTGATCAACACCATGCGAGCCAACGTCGACCGTTACATGCGCATCTACATCTCGCTGCTTAACTTCAAGCCCCGGTCGCAGCAGGAGCATCGCCGCATCCTGGCAGCGGTGCGGCGGCGCGACACTCGCAGGGCCATCACCGCCCTGGAGAGGCACCTGGGGGCGGCGTGCCGGGAACTGGTGGCGTATCTCTCCCGGGAACCTGTCTCTGCAGCGTCGCGCGCGCCCGGTCGCCCAGGGTAACCGCGACCGGCGCGCCTGGAGGGCGGTAGCGGCAACAAGGTGTGACGGTGGGCCGCTGGATGGTGCTGGTCACCGACTACGTTTTTCCTTCCCTGGAGGTGGAGCGGGCGGTCCTGCGGGCCGCCGGTGCCGAGCTGGTGGCCATGCAGGCGGGCAGCGAAGCCGAGCTGGCAGAGGCGGTGGGCAATGCAGATGGCCTGCTGGTCTGCTACGCCCCGGTCACGCGTCGGGTCATCGAGCGGGCACAGCGTTGTCGGGTCATCGCTCGCTACGGCATCGGCGTGGACAACGTGGATGTAGATGCAGCTACAGAGCGGGGCATTGTGGTCACCAACGTGCCAGACTACTGCATCGAGGAGGTGAGCGACCACGCCCTGGCCCTGCTGCTGGCCTGCGCCCGTAAGGTGGCTTTCCTGGACCGGGGGGTGCGCGCCGGCCGCTGGGAGGCCAGAGACGCTGTGCCCATCCGCCGCCTGCGGGGGCAGGTGCTGGGGCTGGTGGGCTTCGGCAAGATCCCCCGGCTCCTGGCGGCCAAGGCGCGGGCCCTGGGCCTGACGGTGCTGGCCTACGACCCCTACCTGGATGCTGCCACCTGCGAGGCGTACGGAGCACGCCAGGTGGAGCTGGGGGAGCTGCTGGCCCGGGCCGACTTTGTTTCGGTGCACGCGCCCCTTACCCCGCAAACCAGGGGACTGATCGGCGAGGCCGAGCTGCGCCGCATGAAGCCCACCGCCTACCTGATCAACACGGCGCGGGGCCCCATCGTCCACGAGGCGGCGCTGCTGCAGGCGCTGCAGGAGGGCTGGATCGCCGGGGCGGCGCTGGACGTCCTGGAGAGCGAGCCGCCGCCTGCCGGCCACCCCCTGCTGCAGGCCCCGCAGGTGGTTCTCACCCCCCATGTGGCCTTCTACTCCGAGGAGTCGCTGCAGGAGCTGCAACGCAAGGCGGCGGAGGAGGTGGCCCGGGTGCTCACGGGTCAACCGCCGCGCTACCCCGTGAACGTGGTCCAGGCACCAGGTACGAGAGGAGGGTCCTGATGGCGACACCCTGGTTCAGCGAGCGGTGGTTCACCAGCCCGCACAACTTCAGCGAGGAGGTACGCGCCCAGCTCAGGTTCCCCCAGCAGATTATCTTCCACGACATCACCCTGCGGGACGGCGAACAGCAGGCGGGGGTGGTCTTCACCAGGGATGACAAGATCCGCATCGCCGAGAAGCTGGCCGAGGCCGGGGTGCACCGCATCGAGGCGGGGATGGCCACAGTCTCCCCAGCGGACGAGGAGGCCATCCGGGAGATCGTCAGGCGCCGCCTGGGCCCCAAGATCTTCGCCTTCTCCCGCTGTATGGTCTCGGACATCCAGCGGGCCGTGGACTGCGGCGTTGAGGGGGTGGTGGTAGAGATCCCCAGCAGCGAGCACATCATCGAGCTGGGCTACCAGTGGCCCCTGCAAAAGGCCATCGACCTCTCCGTGGAGGCCACCCGCTTCGCCCACGAGCAGGGGCTATACGTGGTCTTCTTCCCCATCGATGCCACCCGCGCCGAGCCGGGTTGGTTCCTGAACCTCATCGAGCAGGTGGCCACCCAGGGGCACATGGACGCCCTGGTGCTGGTGGACACCTTCGGAGGCTCCTCGCCCCACGCCATCAGCTACTTCACCCGGCAGGTGCAAGCGCGCATCCACAAACCCCTGGAGGCCCACTTCCACGACGACTTCGGCATGGCGGTGGCCAATACGCTGATAGCCCTCTCCCTGGGGGTGGAGGTGGCGCATGTGACGGTCTCTTCCCTGGGGGAGCGCGCCGGCAACTGCGCCCTGGAGGACCTGGCCCTGGCCCTGCTCACCCTCTACGGCATCGACACGGGCCTGCGCACCGAGACCTTCTACGACCTCTCCCGCCTGGTGCGCGAGCTGGCCGGGATCACCCTGCCTCCAAACCGGCCCATCGTGGGCGACATGCTCTTTAAGGTGGAGTCGGGGATCATCGCCACCTGGCTGGCCCGCCTGCAGGAGAAGCGGCCGGTGGAGCTGTTTCCCTTCCACTGGGGACTGGTGGGCCAGCCCCCGGCGGAGATCGTACTGGGCAAGGGCAGCGGCCGCGATTCCATCCTATACTTCCTCAGCCGCCTGGGCTACGACCTGTCCCCCGGCGACCCGCGTGTCGACGAGCTGCTAGTGCGGGTGAAGGAGCACTCCCTGACCACCAAGCGGCTGCTTGGCGACGAGGAGTTCCGCGGCCTGGCCGAGTTGGTGCTGGGTCCTCCCGCCGCCGCGCCGACCGGCCGCGAGGTGCATCCCGGCTGATCCATGGACACCGTGGATGTGCACAGCCACTTCTTCCCCCAGCCCTTCCTGCGGCTAATACGCTCCCACGGCGAGCCCCATGGGGCGTCGCTGCAGCGGCGGGAGGGGGTGGAGTGGTTGACCATGCCCGGGCATCCCCCGGTGCCGCTGGCGCCGCTGTTCGTGGACGCCGAGGCCCGCCGGGCCAGTCTGGAGCAGGCGGGGATTACCGCCCAGGCCCTCTCGCTGTCCCCGCCCATGGTCTACTGGGCGCCGCCCGACCTGGGTGTGGCTCTGGCCCAGGCCTTCAACGACGGGATCAGCGAGCTGGCCCGGGCCTACCCGGATCAGTTCGTGGGGCTGGCCACGCTGCCGCTGCAGGACGTCCCGGCGGCGCTGCGGGAGATGGAGCGGGCCAGCACCCTGCAGATGCGGGGGGTCTACCTGGCCACCACGGTGCGGGGACGCTACCTGGATGCCCCGGAATTCGCCCCCCTGTGGGAGCTGGCCGTGGCCCTGGACCTCCCGGTGTTCATCCACCCCCAGACCCACCTGGGCGCCGATGTGCTGGCGCACTGCCACCTGTTCAACAGTGTGGGCTTCCCCGTGGAGACTGCGGTGCTGGCGGCGCGCCTGATCTACGCTGGTACCTTCGACCGCTACCCGTCGCTGCGGGTGGTGCTGGCGCATGCCGGAGGGGTCCTGCCCATGCTGCTGGGACGACTGGACCACGCCCACCGGCAGCGTCCGGAGTGCCGGCAGGCCATCCAGGCGCCGCCGTCCTTTTACCTGCGACACTTCTACTTCGACACGGTGACCCACGACGACATCACCCTGCGGTTCCTGGTGCAGCGGGTGGGCATCCGGCAGGTGGTGCTGGGCAGCGACGCCCCCTATGACATGGCCGACGAGGGGCCTGTGGTCCGGGTACGCCGCCTGGGCCTGCAGCCGGAGGCGACGGCCTGCATTCTTGGCCGCACCGCCCGTCGGCTACTGCACTGGGAGCTCAAGCCTGCGGTGAAGGAGGGATGAGTATGGCCTACCACGAGTTTCTTCAGGGATATCACGAGTACCAGCCGCGGCGCGTCTACAGCACCACCGCCACCGACTGGCAGGGACGTGTGGACTTCGCCCGCATGCGCGCCGCCCGTCTGCAGCGGGCGCGGGAGCAGATGGAGCGCCACGGCCTGGGCGGGCTGGTGCTGTTCGTGGGGGAGAACATCCGCTATGTGACCGGCGTCTGGCAGGGCAACTGGAAAAACAACATTTTCATCCGCTACTGCGTCCTTCCCCGCGGCGGCCAGCCGGTGCTCTTCGAGACCGTGGGCTCTGACATGGTCTGCGCCCAGATTGACGCCCCCTGGCTGGAGACCGAAGTGCGCCCCGCCATTACCTGGAAGTGGTCGGAGGGGGCGGAGCCGGAGATGGCTCAGCGCATGGCCCAGAGCGTCTACGACGTGCTGCGGGAGCACGGGGTGCACATGGAGCGCATCGGCATCGACGTCATGGACATGATGGCCTACCAGGCGCTGACCGGGCTGGGGCTGAACATCGTCAACGCCTGGCCGGCCATGTCCGCCGCCAGGGTGATCAAGACCCCGGACGAGATCGAGTGTCTGAAGATCTCCGCCGCCCACGGGGATGCGGCCATGTGGATGGCTATGCACGAGTGGGCCAAGCCCGGCGTGCGCGAGTCTGAGGTCTGCGCCAAGGTCAACGAGTACCTCTACCGCAGCGGGTTCGACTTCGTCTACGACATCATCGTGGCCAGCGGAGGCAACACCAGCCCCTACCGCCGCTGGCACACCGACAAGGTGATCCGCCAGGGCGACCTGATGATCGTGGACATCAACGCCGTGGGGCCGGGGGGTTACTTCATCGACTTCGTCCGCTGCTGGAAGGTGGCGGCCAAGCCCACTCCGCAGGAGAAGGACCTGTTCAAGCGCTGCTACGACTCGCTTTACGCCGGCATCGCCGCCATGAAGCCTGGCGCCACCACGGCGGATGTGGCGGCGCAGTTCCCCGAGTACGACGACGACAAGTACGGCAGCGTCAGCCTGCAGCAGTTCGCCCACAGCATCGGCCTGTCGCTGTACGAGGGCATGTGGGTGTCCCGCGCCTACTCCTTCAAGTATCCGGCCGAGATCAAACAGAACATGTACTTCGCCATCGAGACCTTCAGTGGCTTCCCCGGCCTGGAGCAGACGGTACGCCTGGAGGAGAACATCTGCATCACCGACAAGGGGGCGGAGCGCTTCACCCTGTGCGAGCACCCGGAGTACTGGTGGGACTGAGTGGGGGTGGCGGCGGAATGGTCCCCTATGGCAGGCGGGGCGATTGGTGCGATCGGGGTGAGCGATGGAGTTCTGGGTAGGGCAGACGCTGAATGGGCTCTCCTTTGGGGCTCTTCTCTTTCTGCTGGCCAGCGGGCTCTCATTGATGTTTGGGTTGATGCGCATCGTCAACATCGCCATCGGCTCCTACTACCTGATCGGTGCCTACGTGGCCCTTTCGGCACTGAAGTTCAGCGGGCAGCTGGGCTTGGCGCTGCTGGGGGCGGTGGCGGCCGTAGCGCTCATCGGCGTGGGTATGCAGCGTTTCCTGCTGGCACGGTTCCACGCGGAGCCACAGCCTCAAGTCCTGCTCACCATGGGTGCGGCCTTCATGTTCGCTGACATCGCGCTCTGGCTGTGGGGGGGCGACCCCCAGCGCCTCCCCACGCCAAGAATGGTCGCCTTCTCCGTGGAGATCGGCCCCTCGGTCTTCCCTGCCTACCGCCTGGTTGTGATCGCGGTAGGCGTGCTGGTGTACCTGTTCCTGTGGCTGATCCAGGAGCGAACCCGCTTGGGGGCCATTGTCCGCGCGGCGGTGGACGACCAAGAGATGGCCAGGGGGCTGGGGATCAACGTGGGACGGATTCTCACCGCCATGTTCGCTGTGGGCGCAGGCCTGGCGGCACTGGCGGGCGTGGTGGGCGGGCCGTTCCTGGGCGTCTACCCGGGGGCCGATTTCGAGGTTATCCCGCTCGCCTTCGCCGTAGTGATCATCGGCGGGCTGGGCAGCTTGCATGGCGCGCTGGCCGGAAGCCTGCTGGTGGGACTGGTGGACAACTTTGGGAAGGCGCTCTTCCCCGAGCTGTCCTACTTCACGCTGTTCCTGCCCATGGCGCTGGTGCTGGCCATCCGGCCCACCGGGCTTTTCGGGAAGGGGTGAGCTCACTGCGCAGCGTCCTGCGGGTGCTCCGTCCCGTGGCGCTGGCCGCCCTGGCCGCTGCCTTTCTGGTCGTGCCACGGATCGTGCCGGTCTACTTCGTACACCTCCTCATCCTGACGCTCGTCTACGGCACCATGGCCATGAGCCTGGACCTGCTTATGGGCTACACCGGGCTGGTCTCCTTCGGTCACGCAGCGTACTTCGGGGTCGGGGGCTATACCGTGGGAATCCTGGCACTGCGCTATGGCCTGCCCACGCTGGCCGCGGGGGTGGGCGGGGTGCTGGTGGCCTTCGTGCAGGCCCTGCTGTTTGGCCTGGTGGCACTCCGAGCCACCGCCGTCTACTTTCTGATCATCACACTGGCCCTGGGCATGGCGACGTGGGGTCTGGCCTACCGCTGGGTCTCTCTCACCGGGGGTGACAACGGACTGGCGGGGATCCCTCCGCCGGAGGTGGGGTTGCCCTGGTCGCTGAGCGATCCCACCAACCTCTACTACCTGATCCTGGGTGTGGTGGTCCTGGCCGCGCTGGTTCTTTACCGGTTCGTGAGATCGCCGTTCGGGCTCAGTCTGCGGGGCATCCGGGAGAGCGAGTCTCGCATGCGGGTGCTGGGCTATAACACCTGGGCTCACAAGTACGTGGCCTTCGTGGTGGCCGGAACTTTCTCCGGGCTCGGTGGCGTCCTCTACGTCTTCTACAACGGCTTCGTCAGCCCCGCGGACGTCCACCTGACCGGTTCCGCGGAAGCCGTCCTCATGGTGCTGCTGGGCGGGTCCGGCACGCTCTTTGGTCCCGTGATCGGCGCGGGAGTTGTGGTCTTCCTGCGCAACCTGGTCAGTGCTTACACCCACCGCTGGCTGCTGATTCTGGGGCTGGTGTACGTGCTCACCGTGCTCTACGCGCCGCGCGGCATCCTGGGTGCGGCGCAGGAGTTGTGGAGGCGCCTGGAGCGGGCGGTGGTGAGGGAAGCGGAGCCCAGGGCGGAGGTGAGACCCATAGAGGAGGTTGCACCGCAACAGAATCCCACTGGAGGGGAGGAGAGCGTATGAGAAGGTCGATGGTCGTAGCACTGTGCGCGGTGCTGGTGCTCGTGGCCACGCTGGGTGGGGTCCCGCCCACGGGCTGGGCCCAGCAAGGACCCATCAAGATCGGTGCCGCCTGGCCACTCACCGGCTTGGTGGCGGCCAGCGGCAAGGACATGCTTAACGGGTTCGAGCTCTATCTTGAATCAATCAACCGCACCATGGCCGGCCGCCGGGTCGAGTTCATCATGGAGGACACGGGTGGCGTCCCGGCCAACGCCCTGACCAAGACACGTAAGCTGGTAGAGCGGGACCGCGTCCACCTGGTGATGGTGGGCCTGCTGGCCACCGAGGGGTATGCGGTCCGCGACTACGTTACCCGCTTCAGGGCCATCACGCTGTTTCCTATCGTCGCCGCAGACGACCTCACCCAGCGCGTCGGCAGCCCCTACATCATCCGCACTGGGTGGGCCAGCAGCCAGCCCTCCCACCCCTTCGCCGAGTACGTCTACAAAACCCTGAGGTACCGGAAGGTCGCCACCATTGCCAATGACTATGCCTTCGGGTACGAGGTGGTAGGGGGGTTCCACAAGAGCTTTGAGGACCTGGGTGGGTGCGTGGTGCAGAAGATCTGGAACCCCCTGGGGACCCCGGACTTCGGTCCCTTCCTGGCCCAGCTCCGCCGCGACGTGGACGCCATCTTCGCCCTGGAGGTGGGGGCGGATGCGATCCGCTTCATGAAGCAGTACGAGGAGTTCGGGCTGAAGGCCCGGCTGCCGCTCATCGGCGGCGGCGTCCTCACCGATGAGAGCCTGCTGCGCAGTATGGGGGATGAGGCCATTGGGACCATCACCGCGCTGCAGTGGTCCGCGGCCCTGGCCACCGATCACGCCAAGCGCTTCGTGGACGCCTATAAGGCCAAGTTCGGAACCGCACCCTCCTACTACGCCGAATCGCTTTACAGCACCGGTCGCTGGATCGACGCCGCCGTCCGCCGCATCCGGGGCAACGTGGAGGACAAGACAGCTTTCATCAACGCGCTGAAGATGGTGGAGCTGTTCGATGCGGCCCGCGGGCCCATCAAGCTCGATAAGTACAACAACCCCATCCACAACGTCTACGTGCGCCGCGTGGAGAAGGTAGCCGGTACCCTGCAGAATACCGTCATCTACACCTTCTTCAACGTGTCGCAGTTCTGGAAGTACGACCCGCAGAAGTTCTTGCAGCAGCCGCTCTACACGCGGGACTTTCCGCCGCTGTCCGGCTGCCGCTAGTAAGGCGGAGGCGCCCCCGGGAGGTGCGATGACCGACCACCAAGACGAGACTTGCCTGGCCCTGGTCGAGGTGAGCAAGTACTTCGGCGGGCTGCACGCCCTGGAGGGGGTGAGCTTGGTCGTGCGTCGGGGCGAACGCCGGGCCATCATCGGCCCCAACGGCGCCGGCAAGACCACCCTCTTCAACCTCATCACCGGGGAGCTCCCGGTCACGGCGGGGCGGGTGGTGCTGTTCGGCCGGGACATCACTCGCCTGCCGCCCCACCGTCGCTGCGGCCTGGGGCTGGGTCGGACCTTCCAGATCACCAACCTCTTTCCAACCCTCTCAGTGCTGGAGAACGTGCTGCTGGCGCTGCTGGGGACCCGGCGCCTGAAGCTGGCCGCGCACCGCCCCCTGGCCGCCTACCGGGATCTATTCGGGGATGCCCGCCGCCTGCTGGAGCCTATGGGCCTGTGGGAGAAGCACGCCCTGCCCATCACCAGCCTCTCGTATGGAGAGCAGCGGCAGATCGAGGTAACTCTGGCCCTGGCCAGCAGGCCAAAGCTGCTGCTGCTGGACGAGCCCACGGCGGGTCTCTCCCCGGGCGAGGTGAAAGTGCTCATCGCCATCATCCGTTCCCTTGACCCATCCATCACCGTGCTGCTCATCGAGCACGACATGGACGTGGCCTTCGAGGTCGCCGAGCGCATCACGGTCCTGCACCTGGGACGCGTCATCGCGGAGGGCACCACCGACCAGGTCCGCGCCAACCCCGAGGTGCAGCAGATCTACCTGGGGGTCGAGGGGTGAAATGAGCAGCCGGCCGATCCTGGAGATCGAGGACATCCACACCTACTACGGCGAGAGCTACATCCTGCAGGGGGTCTCCCTACAGGTGGCCGAGGGCAGCGTAGTGGCGGTGCTGGGGCGTAACGGGATGGGAAAGACCACGCTCATCCGCTCCATCATCGGGTTTACCCCGCCCCGCAGGGGACGGATCGTCTACCGCGGCACCGACATCACTCGCCGTCCCTCCCACGAGATCGCCCGCATGGGTGTGGGGATCGTGCCCCAGGCGCGGCGTATCTTCCCGTCCCTCACCGCGCTGGAGAACCTTGCCGTGGCGGCCCGGCAGAGCCCGAAAAACGAGTGGGACCTGGCCCGCGTCTTCGAGGTCTTCCCGCGGCTGCAGGAGCGTCTGCACCACAGGGGAGGTAAGCTCAGCGGCGGCGAGCAGCAGATGCTGGCCATTGCCCGCGCCCTGATGACCAATCCCGCGTTCCTCCTGATGGACGAGCCCTCGGAGGGCCTGGCCCCGCTGCTGGTGATGGAGCTGCGGGACGTGCTGCTGGATCTGAGGCGGCGCGGTCTATCCATCCTGCTCGTGGAGCAGAACCTCCCCCTGGCGTTGCGGGTGGCAGACGTCGTGCACGTGCTGAGCAAGGGCCGTGTGGTTTTCGAGGGCTCACCACAGGAGCTAGACGCGGCGGAGGAGGTCAAGCGGCGCTACCTGGGCGTGTAGAGCGCAACAGGAAGCGGGAAGAGGGGATACGGATGCTTGAGGGCACAAGGTTTGCCTATTCTCCCATCGTCGACCGGCCGCCGCTGCGGCTACCCGGTGGGGCCCGCGTGGCGGTGTGGGTGGTGGTGAATGTGGAGCTGTGGGACATTGCCCGTCCCCTGCCCAGGACGCTACTTCCTGCCCCTGGCGGGGGATCCTACGTGCCGGACGTTACCAACTACGGTTGGTACGACTACGGACTGCGGGTGGGTTTCTGGCGCCTGCGAGAGGTGCTGGACCGCTACCACGTGCCCGCCACGCTATCCATCAACGGGGCGGTGTGCACGACTCACCCGCGGTTGGTGGAGGCGGCGCTGGAGAGCCGCTGGGAGTTCCTGGCCCACGGCTACCTGCAGCGTCCCCTGCACCAGGAGGAGCGGGAGCGCGAAGTGATCCACATGACTGCGGAAGCCATCGCCAAAGCCACCGGCCGCCGACCGCGAGGGTGGTTGAGCCCGGGACTTGTGGAGACCTGGGCGACGTTGGACCACCTGGCAGCGGAGGGGTTCGAGTACGTGGCCGACTGGACCAACGACGACCAGCCCTACGAAATCCTGACACCGACGACACCCCTGGTGGCGGTGCCGTACTCGCTGGAGATCAACGACATCCCCATGTTCCTGATCCAGCACCACCCCGCGCAGGAGCTCCTCCGCCGGTCGCAGGACCAGTTCTCCACCTACTATCGCGAGGGAGAGCGCAGCGCCCGCATCATGGCCGTAGCGGTGCATCCCTACATCACCGGTGTCCCCCATCGCATCGGGTACCTGGAGCAGGTCCTGGCCCACCTGCGGCGACACGAGGGCGTGCTCTTCTGGACGGGCTCCCAGATCGTCGACTGGTACCGGGAGATCAGGGCCGCGGGGGACGTATAAGGACCTGGCCATGAAGAGGAGGTGAGCCATGGCAAACCCATTTGCTGTCCAGCCTCACCAGCAACAGCTGCTGGAGCTGGTGCGCGAGTTCGTAGCGCGGGTTGTGGCCCCGGTGGCTGCCGAGCTAGATCGTCGCCAAGACCCCGAGCAGTGCTTCTCCTGGCAGATCGTGGAGGAGGCCTCCCGCGTGGGAATCCGCACCCTGACCTTGGGGGAGGAGTACGGCGGAGCCGGAGCTGACTCGCTCACCACGGCCATGGTGATCGAGGAGCTGGCCAAGGGCGACCTGGGCGTTGCGGTGATCTTCGCCCAGACCCTGAAGATCGCTCAGACGCTGCAGCGGGCCTGCACCCCGGAACAGGCGGCCCGGTTCATCCCGCCCTACGCCGCTGACCCCCGCGGGTTGCTGGCCATCGCCATCACGGAGCCGGACACCTCATCCAACTACATCATCCCCTACGACAGCCCCCAGGCGCCTTACCGGACGACGGCTGTGCGCCGGAACGGTGTGTGGACGCTCAACGGCATGAAGCACTTCATCAGCAACGGCAACCGGGCGATGCTCTACCTGGTCTTTGCCCAGACCGATCCCGGCAAGAGCCTGGTGGAGGGTAGCACCTGTTTTCTGGTGCCGAGAGACACGCCGGGTTTTTCTATCGGGCGCGTGCACGACAAGATGGGCGAGCGATTGGTGAACAATGCCGAGCTGATCTTCCGGGACTGCCGTCTGGGTGACGACCACGTCCTGGGCGAGGTGGGCGGGGGCTTTGACATCCTGGTACAGTTCTTCCCGGCCAGCAACGCCTATGCCGCCGCCAGCGTCCTGGGGGTGGCCGGTGCGGCCTATGAGCGGACTCTGCGCTGGGCGCGGGAGCGCGTGCAGGGCGGCCGGCGGCTGATCGACCACGACACCACCGCACAGGACCTGGCGGAGATGCGGATGCTCCTGGATGCGGCGCGGGCCTACACCTACCAGGCAGCCTACACCGCCGACCACCGCGAGTACTGGGACCCCACTCTGGGCGCGTTGCCCAAGGTCTTCGCCTCCCGGGTGGCCTGGCAGGTGGTGACCAAGGCGCTGGAGCTGCACGGTGGGTACGGCTATATGCGGGAGATGGGTGTGGAGAAGCTGGTGCGGGACGCCGCGGCCTTCCTGCACTCCGACGGCGCCAACCGATCGCTCCTGCTCAAGGGGGCCCGGTTCATCCGGCGAGCGGCCGCCTGAAGGCCCGGTATGCTGGTGATGCGGATCCTGGTAGCCGTCAAACAGGTCATCACACCGGACCTGCCGCCGGAACTCTTCGAGCTCGATCCCGTCGCCCTGCGCCAGCGGCCTGACGGCCACCCGCTGGTGGCGTCGGTGTACGACGAGCACGCCCTGGAGGTGGCGCTGCAGATCAAGGATCGCCACGGGGCGGCGGTGATGGTCGCCACGGTGGGACCCGAGGCTGCAACGCGCGTCCTGCGCAAGGCGCTGGCCATGGGAGCCGACGAGGCTCTCCGCGTCGACCCGGAGGGAGCGGACGACCGGGACTCCGGGGTCATCGCTGCGCTTCTGGCCGCGGTGGCGGTGCGACAGGGGGCCTCTCTGGTCCTTTGTGGCTGCCAGTCCGCGGACTGGGGTTGGGAGCAGACAGGTCCTCTGGTGGCGGGCATCCTGGCTTGGCCATGTGTCACCTTCGCCACCGCAGTGGACGTGGCACCCGGCTACCTTCTGGTCACCCGGCCGGTGAGGGACGGGTACGAACGTTTGCGCGTTCGGGGGTCGGCTGTGGTCACCATAACCAGCTCTCGGGGTAATCAGCCGCGCATGCCGCGCGTGCGGGCGATCCTCCAGGCCGAGCGGCGGGCCATCGCGGTGCTCCCGGCTGGTGAGCTGACTTCGCATACGGCCGTCCGGCCCTCCCCGCGGCTGGTGGATCTGCGTCTGACACTGCCCCGGGCTGGGTGCGAGATGGTGGCTGGTGACGCGCCCTCCGACCAGGCGCGCGCCCTGGTGCAGCTCCTGCGCGACCGTCGTCTCCTCCCCTGATGCGTGTCCTGGTACTGGTCACCGACCGGACCCGCCTCCTCACTCGGACGACGCGGGAGCTGTTGGGGGCTGCCGCTCAGCTCGTGCGGCTCGGGGAAGGCAGGCTGGCCGCAGCCGCGTTCGGCTCCCAGGCGGCTGCGCTGGCAAAGGCCCTGGCCGAAGCCGGCGTGGAGGTGGCTTACGCAGCCGCTCACCAGTGGCTGGACGGCAGGTGGCCGGAGGCCGACCTGGAGGCCTTCCTGGCCGCGGTAGTCGCGGCGGAAGCCACCCACGTCATTGTGCCCGCCGACGCCACAGGCCGCGACGTGGCTCCCCGGCTGGCCTGGCGTGCCGGGATGGGCGTGGTTACCCAGGTCACCGGGTTCGACCGGGTGGACGGCCAGCTAGTGGCCACGCGCCCGGTCTACGGCGGACGCGCCACTGCGGTCCTGGCGCTGCCCCCCAGGGTGGTTGCGACCATCCGGGAGCGCGCCTTTCCCCCGGCCACGCTGAGTGGGCGGGGGGCTGTCGTCTACCTGGACCACTCCCCGCCGCCGGGCGCGGACTCGGTGGAGTTGGTGGAGCGTATCAGGGAGGAGGATGGTGGCGTGGATCTGGAGGAGGCGCGGGTTGTCGTCTCCGGCGGGCGGGGGGTGGGCGGGCCGGAGGGATTTGCGATGCTGGCGGACCTGGCGCGACTGCTCGACGGGGCAGTGGGAGGCTCACGGGCAGCCACCGACGCAGGGTGGCTGCCGCCATCCTGCCAGATCGGCCTGACCGGCCGATCCGTAGCCCCCGAGCTGTATATCGCGGTGGGCATCTCGGGTGCCAGCCAGCACCTGGCCGGCGTGAAGGCAGCCCGCACCATCGTCGCCATCAACATCGACTCCACAGCCCCCATCTTCTCCGCGGCGGACATCGGTGTGGTAGGAGACTGGCGGCCGGTGGTTGAGGCGCTGATCGCGGAGCTTCGGGCGCGTGATGACGCAAGCGGTCGGTGAATGGCCATGGAGGGTTGCGCCTCGCACGGGCGGCCGTAGGGCTGGCCCCAAGCGACGCGGAGTGTAGTGGAGGAACCAAGCACGCTGAAGGTCGCCGGGGAGGTGAGGGGCTTGGCAAGACAGTTCCGGGCAGAGGAGGTCACCGCGCGCCTGCGGGCCACGGTGGCCGAGGGCTGGCCGGTCTACGTCGTCGGCGCGGGGACCGGGATCTCAGCCAAGATGGCAGAAATTGGCGGGGCGGACATCGTGGCCACCTACGCCATGGCCCGCTATCGCATGTGGGGCCACTCCTCGATGGCGGGCTACCTCTCAATCTGCGACAGCAACCAGGTGACACTGGAGATGGGGGAGCGTGAGGTGATCCCAGCGGTGCGCGAGGTCCCTGTGGTGGCTGGTTTGCTGGGCGTGGACCCAACGCGGGAGATGGCCAGGCTGCTGGACCGTGTCCAGGTGGCTGGGTTCTCTGGCATTCACAACTGCCCCACGGTGGCCCTCATCGACGGCACCTTTCGTGTAGCGCTGGAGGAGACGGGGCTGGGCTTTCACAAAGAGGTGGAGATGGTGCACCTGGCCCACCGTCGGGGCCTCTTCACCCAGGTGTTCGTGACCACACCGGAAGAGGCCGAGGAGATGGTGACGGCGGGCGCGGACCTGGTCATCGCGCACATGGGGAACTCCGTCGGGGGCACCGTGGGCATGCGCACAGCCATCTCCCTGGACGACGCGGTGGAGCGCGTCCAGGGCATCATCGACGCCGTCCGGGCCCGGCGGGCCGATGGGCTGGTCATCTGTCACGGCGGGCCCATCGCTACCCCCGAGGACTTTGCCTACGTGTTGCAGCGCACGCGCGGGCTGGTGGGGTTCATGGGCGGCTCCGCGGCCGAGCGCTTCCCGGTGGAGGAAGGTATCAGGGCGGCCACGGAGCGATTCAAGGCGGTGAGGCTGCACTGACTGGCCATACGGATGCACCGGCGAGAGCGGTCGTGGTGATCCTGGGAACGCTGGACACCAAGGGGGAGGAATGCCGGTACCTGAGGAGGGCTGTGGAGGCTCTTGGCGGCAGGACCCTGCTGCTGGACGTGAGCTGCCTCCACGCGGCGGGCGGCTCAGACGTCGACATCTCCGCCGAGCGCGTCGCCGCTGCGGCGGGGATGTCGTTTGCCCAGGTGGCGGCCATGCCCCGGCGCGAGGCGGTGGAGGTCATGGGGCGCGGTGCTGCTGAGATCCTTGAGCAGCTGATCCGCGAGGGGCGGGTAGCGGCCGCCATTGCGCTGGGTGGCGCCAACGGGTCGCGGCTGGCAGCCCGGGCCGTGGCGCCGCTCCCTCTGGGGATGCCCAAGGTGCTGGTGGCGGTCGTGGGAGCTACCGACCTCACCGCACTTGTCGGCCCACGGGACATAACGGTCGTGAACGCAGTCTGCGACATTTCGCTGAATCCGATCACCCGACCCATCCTCCGCCAGGCTGCCGCCGCGGTGCTGAAGATGAGCACAGTGCCCAGGGACGAGCCGGGAGCCGCGCCCACTGTGGCCATGTCGGTACTCGGCGTAACGCAGGCGGCCGCCGAGGCGTGCCGCCGCCTCCTGGAGGCTGGCGGGGAAGAAGTCGCCGCCTTCCACGCCAACGGCGTCGGTGGACGGGCCCTGGAGGCCGCGATCCTCGACGGCCGGATCGCCCGGGCGGTGGAGTTGACGCCGAGTGAGCTGATCAACCACCTCGTGGGCGGCGTCTTCTCTGCGGGGGAAGGGCGGATGGACGCCGCTATCGCGCGAGGGCTCCCCCTGGTGGTCATCCCCGGAGCCATCGACTTCGTGAACTTCTGGACCGGGCGGGTGCCGGAGCGGTTCGCCGGACGACGATTTCTCCAGTACACGGAGCAGAATGTCCTCATGCGGACCAGCAAGGAGGAGATCGGGGCCTTCGGCGTCCTGCTGGCGGCGAAGCTGAACCGGGTGCGCCGGCCGGCAGCGGTCGCCATCCCTACACGGGGGTTCTCCCGGTTCGACCACGCGGACGGACCGGAAGCCCGCACCCTCCGAGGAGAGGCGGCGGGCCCATGGTTCGACCCGGAGGCCGATGCCGTCTTTGGGCAGGCGCTTGAGGGCGGCCTGCGCACCGACCTGGTACGCGCGGTATTCGTACCCTACCATATCAACGATCCCGGCTTCGCGGAGGTGGTGGTGGGACTGCTGGACGAAGTTACGTTGGAATGCAAGGGACGGGCTGGGCGATGGTGACGCGACGAGCGCTGATCAGGCGGGCGGGCGACCGGGCGGAGCATTTCCGCCAGCAGGGTTTTCACTGTTCGGAGGCCGTCCTTCGGGGGGCGGCGGCGGCGCTGGGCCTGCGGCCGGATGAGGCCCTCCTGAGGGCCTGCACGGGGTTGCGCGGGGGCGGCGGGGGGTACGGGGACCGCTGCGGCGCGCTAGAGGCTGGCGCGATGCTCATTGGGTGGATCTTCGGCCGCAGGCGGTCGGAGGAGGACAACTCCTGTGCCAGCGCGCTCGTGCACTGGCTGCACGAGCGGTTCGTACGGGAGCTAGGCAGCACCTCTTGCCGGGTCCTCAAGCCCCTGTCCCACGAGCAGTGGAGCAAGGACTTCTCATGCGGCCCGGTCTACCGCCGGGGCGCGGAGCTGGCCGTGCAGGCCATCCTCAGCGCCCACGAGCTCTCCCTGACCTGCCCCCGTTTTGACCACCGCCGCCGGCGAGCACAGCGGGCACCGGTCCGGCGTGCGGAGGTCCTGGCTGCGCGGCGCCACATCAGAGCCCTGGCGCGCCGTGGAGAAATCCAGGTGGGCGCGGCGGTTCGCCACGCACAGGCACGCCTGGGGATTTCAGAAGAGGACATCTCGTACAGCTTGGCCACGGCTGTGCGTGTGCACCCGGCCGTGGGTGGACGTCTCGTGGTGGAGGGACGGCGCCGGGACCGCTGGTACCTGACGACGGTGGTGCAGCTCCGCCCATCGGGGGGCAGGCCCGATCGGGTGGAGGTGGTGGCGATCCTGTAAGGCGACGACGACCTGCATCGACCTAGTGCCATGGCGGCGCGGTGGAAGAGGTGGTGGGGGTGGGCGTCGTAGTCAGGCAGCTGGAGAACTTCTTCACCCTGGTGACCGTGGAGGGGAGCCATCACGTCCTGGTGGGGGACGAGCCCGTGCACAGTGGGGGCACCGACAGGGGGCCCAGTCCCTTCAATCTGTTCCTGGCCGCGCTCGGGACCTGAACCGCCGTCACCCTCGTGGGCGTGGCCCGCGAATTCCAGATACCGCTGGAGGGGCTCCAGGTGCGCGTCAGCCACAAGCAGAATCTCCTCGTAGGCGGCCCCAACGACCCCCAGCAGCGACAGATGCGCATCACGGAACTCTACCGGCACATCAGTGTCCGCGGTCCCATCACAGAGGAAGAACGGGAGCGGCTCCTGTGGGGCGCGGAGCACTGCCCCGTCCACAACTCTATCAGCGCCGCCATCCCCATCCGAACCACGATCGCCGTCTTACAGGAGGGGGCGTCCCGTGGCTAGGGGGGCGCCGACCGATTCGCCGTCGGCGTTCCCCCGGGCCGGCGAAGTGTTCCGGCTGCGGACGGAGCGCCTCCGGATCGGGGTCGGCTCCAGCAAGCCCCCCGTGCAGGGGTGATGTGGATGAAGCGGGCGCTGGTGACGGGTGCCGGCGGGGGCATCGGGCAGGCGATCGTCCGTGCCCTTTTGGACGCCGGCTACCGGGTGATCGCCACTGACCGGGATGCGGATGCGCTCCGTTCCCTGCAGGGCGTCGTGACTCCACAGGAGACCAGCGTGCTGGACGTGGCCGATGTTTCGTCCATCGCCGCATGCTTTGCCCGAGTAGAGCCGGTGGACGTGCTGGTAAACTGCGCCGGGGTCCAGATCCGGCGCCCCGCGCTGGAGGTAACCCCCGAGCAGTGGGACCACATTCACGCGGTGAACCTGCGCGGGCTCTTCTTCTGCTCGCAGGCCGCGGCACAGTCCATGGCCCGGCGCGGCGGAGGTGTCATTATCAACGTCGCCTCCATCCTGGGCGTCGTGGGCCGTCAGCACAATGCCGCCTACGCCGCCAGCAAAGGGGGCATCGTAGCGCTGACCCGTACCCTGGCGGTGGAGTGGGCTCCCCTGGGGATCAGGGTGAACGCCATAGCCCCGGGGCTGGTGTGGACGCCCATGACCGCTGACCTCCGCCAGGATCCCGTGGTCTACGCTGACGTACTGCGCCGGATCCCCGTAGGCCGGTTCGCCACCCCCGAGGAGATTGCTCCGACCGTGGTCTTCCTGGCGTCCGATGACGCGCGGTATGTCACCGGGGAGGTATTCGTGGTAGACGGCGGGTACACCGCCCAGTAGCCGGAAGGAGAGAGGAGATGGCACGCCGGAGGGTCACCGTGACGCAACCTTTGCGGCACCGGCGTATGCGAGCGGAGGTCGACGGTCCACCCTGAACTGGTGGGCAACCGCAGGGTGCTGAAGTCTTTGACCAAAGGAGGCAGCATATGTTCGCACAGGTGCTGCACCGCTGGGGAGGAGCGCTCTCCTATGAGGAGGTTCCGGTGCCTGTTCCGGCTCCCGGGGAGGCGCTAGTGAGGGTGGAGGCGTGCGGCGTGGGGCTGACGGTCCTGAACTACATGCGCGGTGATCTCCGGCAGCCCGGGCCGGGGCTGCCCCGCATCCCCGGGCACGAGATCGTGGGCCGGGTAGAAGCCCTGGGCGACGGTACCACCGGGCTCGATCCTGGGGATCGAGTGATGGCCTACTTCTATCTAACATGCGGGCATTGCGATTTCTGCCGGCTGGCGCATGAGCCCCTTTGCCGCAACTTCGGGGGGTACGTGGGGGTGAACCGCGACGGCGGCTATGCGGAGTACGTGAGCCTGCCGGTGGCCAACTGGCTGCCTGTGCCCAAGGAGATCCCCGCTGTAGAGGCCACGGCGATTCCGGACGCCATCGCCACCCCCTATCACGTCTGCCGGCGGGCGGGCATTGGTACCGGCGACCTGGTCATGGTGGTAGGGGCGGGAGGCGGTGTCGGTATCCACATGGTACAGATGGTGCGGGCGTTCGGCGGCGAAGCCGTCGGTGTCGACCTGGGCGAGGCGAAGCTCCAGGCGATCCGCGCGGCCGGGGCGATGGCCGCGGTGGACTTCCGTGCCGGGGATAGGCTGGACCGAATCCGTGCGGTCGCGCCCGCAGGGGTGACGGCAGCCATCGACTTCGTGGGGTCGCCGGAAACCCTGGCCTTCTGCCTGGAGGCGCTGGGCCGTCGCGGGCGACTGGTGCTGCTGACTACCTTTCCTGGTGTGGAGTTCCCTGTAAGCCCTCGTCAGATGGTCTTCGACGAGCTGACGGTGCTGGGCTCGCGCTACACCTCTCGCTGGGAGCTGATGCAGGCTGCGCGTCTGGTGGCGCGGGGTGCAATCAGGCCCGTGGTCTCTGAGGTGGTCCCCCTGGCTGCGGTGGAGACGCTGCATAACAAACTCCACGAGGGAACGCTGATCGGCCGGGGGGCCGTCCGCTGCCAGCCCCCGCTGTAGACGGAGGGCACCGGTCGGGGGGATGACGCGGTGATGGCACGGCGGACCGGAGGGAAGATGCCGCGGCGGGGGACGAACCCGCTGCAAAGGAGCGTCACAGTGGATGGCATGCACATCGACTACGACGTTCCCATCCCCATGGACGACGGAGTGATCCTGCGGGCCGACGTCTTCCGCCCTGCGGTCGAGGGCCGTTACCCTGTCATCCTCAGCTATGGGCCCTATGCCAAGGGCCTCCCCTACCAGGTGGGCTACCCCGACCAGTGGCACGCGTTGGTCCGCGACTTCCCCGAGGTGGCCCGGGGGTCGACCTGCCGCTACCAGAACTGGGAAGTGGTGGACCCGGAGAAGTGGGTCCCGCACGGCTACGCCTGCGTGCGCGTGGACTCCCGGGGTGCGGGGCGCTCTCCAGGCCTCCTGGACATCTTCTCCCCGCGGGAGACGCGCGACTTCGCCGCCTGCATCGAGTGGGCGGCCGGCCAGCCCTGGAGCAGCGGGAGGGTGGGCCTGAACGGGATCTCCTACTACGCCATCAACCAGTGGCTGGTGGCCGGGTTGCAACCCCCGCACCTGGCCGCCATCTGCGCCTGGGAGGGGGCGGCCGACTACTACCGCGACTGGCACCGCCACGGCGGCATTCTGTGCACCTTCACCGGTGCCTGGTTCAAGGCGCAGGTGGAGACGGTGCAGCACGGCGTGGGGGCCCGCGGTCCGGTAAACCCGCATACCGGCGAGCTGGTCGCCGGTCCGGAGACCCTGCCCGAGCACGAGCTGGCCCAGAACCGGGTGGACCCGCTGCGCCAGGCCCTGCTGCGTGAGCTGGACGGCCCGTGGTACCGGGAGCGGTCGGCGGACTGGTCGCGGATCACCGTGCCCTTGCTTTCAGCGGGCAACTGGGGCGGACAGGGGCTGCACCTGCGGGGCAACGTGGAGGCGTTCGTCCGTGCAGCCTCGGCCCAAAAGTGGCTGGAGATCCACGGGCACGCGCACTGGACGCACTTCTCCACCGACTACGGCCTGGCGCTGCAGCGACGGTTCTTCGACCACTTCCTCAAAGGACTGGACAACGGGTGGGAGCGGGAGCCGCGGGTCCTGCTAAACATCCGCCGCGTCGACGGGTTCGTCCTGCGCAAAGAGCACGAATGGCCCCTGGCCCGTACCCGCTGGACAAGGTTGTACCTGGACCCGGCACGGCGGACGCTGGGACAGGAGCCGCCGGCGGCCCAGAGCTGGGTGGAGTACGCACCGCTACAGGAGGGGGTGGCCTTCCGCACCCCCCCGTTTGAGGCGGAGACGGAGATCACCGGCCCGCTGGCGGCCAGGCTCTTCATCGCCTCCACCACATCCGACGCCGACCTGTTCCTGGTGATCCGGCTGCTGGACCCCTCCGGGGTGGAGGTTACGTTTACCGGGGCGGTGGAGCCCCGCGCGCCCATCGCCCAGGGGTGGCTGCGGGCCTCGCACCGCAAGCTGGACCTGCACCTTAGCATGCCCTACCGCCCCTACCACACCCACGACGAGATCCAGCCGCTTGTCCCGGGCCGCGTCTACGAGGTGCAGGTGGAGATCTGGCCTACCTGCATCGTCGTCCCCCCCGGCTACTCGCTGGAGCTGCTGGTGCAGGGGAGGGACTTCCAGCGGGAGATGCCCAGCGGGGACCTGGGGCCCTGGTCGGGACTGCGGGGCTCGGGGCCCTTCCTGCACGACCACCCCTGGGACCGGCGCCCGGAGGTCTATGGCGGGCAGGTCCGGGTGTACGGTGGGGGCGACACGGCTTCCTACCTGCTGCTGCCGGTCATCCCCGGTGAGGCCTGATCCCTGGAGGCGGTGATGGAGGAAACCTTGTTGCGTATAGTCGGCCGCTCGCAGATGGTGGCCGCACTGGAGCTCCTGCGCCAGGAGGTCTCACCGTGAGGAGCATGGCCCTGGTGGCCTTCGGCCAGCCGCTGGTCCCCCGGGAGGTAGAGCCGCCCCGGCCCGGGCCGGGCGAGGTGCTGGTGCAGGTGCTGGCCTGCGGGGTCTGCCGCACCGACCTCAAGATCGTGGACGGGCAGATGTCCTTCTCCGCCCATCAGAGGTTGCCCCACGTCCCCGGGCACGAGATCGCCGGCGTGGTGGCGGCCTCGGGTGCGGAGGTCGCCCTGCCCCCGGGCCAGCGGGTGGTGGTCTACAACTACTGGGGCTGCGGCGGGTGCCCTCACTGCGTTGCCGGGGAAGAGAACCTCTGTGATGCCCTGCGGGGGTGGGTGGGATTCACCACGCCGGGTGGCTTTCAGGAGTTCCTGACGGTGCCGGCCAGCCACGTGCTTCCGCTTCCCAACCAGGTCAACGCCACCCAGGGCGCGGCCATGTCCTGCGCCCTGGGCACGGCCTACCGCGCCGTGCTCACCCGGGGGCGAGTGCAGGTCGGGGAGACTGCAGTCATCCTGGGGACGGGCGGGGTGGGCATCCACGCCCTGCAGTTCGCCCGGGCTGCCGGCGCAAGACCGGTGGCCGTGGACGTCGCCGAGCGCAAGCTCCAGGCAGCGCGGGAAGCCGGCGCAGAGGAGGCGGTCCTGGTCGATGAGGCGGTGGAGCGTGTACGGGCCATGACCACAGGCCGCGGCGCCGACCTGGTGGTGGACTGCGTGGGCAGCGGCAACACTACCGGTGTGGCCCTGACCCTGGTGCGTAAAGGGGGCCGGATCGTGCAGGTGGGATACACCACCAGGGAGGGGCACCACCCCGCCCTGCCCACAGATCGAATGGCCCTGGGCGAGGTCAGCATCATCGGCTCCCGCTACGTCACGCGGCCGGAGCTGGCCAGGGCCATCGAGCTGGTGGCGCGGGGCCAGGTACGCCCCGTCGTCTCAGAGGTCCTGGATCTGGGAGAGGCCAACGAGGCGCTGGCCAGAGTGCGCGCCGACCGGGCGGTAGGCCGCATCGTGCTGGCCGTGGCGGCGGCGCCATGACCGAGGCCTGGGCTCCCGGCCCCTTCGCCGTGGACTATGAGCGGCGGGCGGACTATGAGGTCCTGCGGGGCAAGCGGGTGCAGCGCGCCCGGGCGGAGATGGCGGCGGCGGGCCTGGACGCCCTGATTGTTTGGAAGGATGAGAACGTGCGCTACCTGACCGGGCTGCGGCCGCAGCTCATTGCCGGGAAGAGCGGGGTGCTGAACGGCGCGCTGCTGGCCGGCCAGGGGGAGCCTGTCCTCTTTGTCTCCGGGGGCGATGCCGACCGGGTCAGGCTGCGCCAGCCCTGGTCAGCCGAGGTGCATCCCATACCCATCCTGGAGGAGGCCGGCTTGATCCGCCACTTCGTCACAGCCATCCTGGCCGGGGTGCTGCAGCGGTACGGCCTCGGCCGCGGCCGCATCGGTCTGGACCTGGCCAGTGCCGCGCTGCATGCGGCGCTGCACGAGTGCTTCCCCCAGGTGCACTGGGCCGACGGGGACGCGGTGATGCAGCGCGCCCGGCAGGTCAAGCTGCCCGAGGAGGTGGCCGTCCTGGAGGAGGCTACAGCCATCGCCGACGCCGTGACGCAAGCGGCTGTGGACTGCGTCCGGCCCGGGGTGCGGGAGGTGGAGGTGGCCGGGGAGGCCATGCGGGTGCTTTACCGGCTGGGCGGAGAGTATGCCCACGTGATCACTCCCTTTGTCGCCTCCGGCGAGCGCATGTCCCCACCCACCCGGCTAGCCACCGACAAGCTGATCCGCCACGGCGACCTGGTCTTCGTGGACATCGGGGCCATGCTCAACGGCTACTTCGCCGATGTGGGCCGCACGGTGGCCTGCGGTCAGCCTTCTGCGGCCCAGCGGCGGATCTTCCGCGCCGTCTACGAGGCGCACCAGGCAGGCCTGGCAGCCATGCGCCCGGGGGCTACCACCGGGCAGGTGGCCGAGGCGGTCCGGGCATGCGCCGCGCGGCACGGGCTGGCGGAGCACCTGCTCAGCCTCTTTATCGGCCACGGGATCGGTATGGGGGCCAACGAACCCCCGTACATCGGGGAGCCGTTTCCCGGCGCGGTGGAGGTGGAGCTGCGCCCCGGGATGGTCTTTGCCATGGAGCCGCTGATCTGGGTACCGGGCATCCAGGGCGGCGGCGGCGTCCGGCTGGAGGACATGGTCCTGGTGACGGAGCAGGGGCCGCGCCGCCTCTCCCGCATACCGTACGAGGAGCGCCTGCTGGCAGAGTGACCGACCACGGCTGCCGGCGCGGCATTCGAAGGCGAGGCCAGCTAGCGGAAGGCAAGGAGGGACGGGGATGGCACGTCCGAGGGTCTTTGTGACGCAACCGGTGCCCGAGTCCGCGCTGGCCAGGCTGCGCGAGGCGGCCGAGGTACGGGTCTTCCCCGATGCCAGCCGCATCCTGCCCCGGGACGACCTGCTGCGGGAGGTGGGTGCCGCGGAGGTGCTCTACTGCCTGCTGCACGACCGGGTGGACGGGGAGGTCATCGAGGCGGGGCGGTCGCTGCGCCTCATTGCCACCTCGGCCATCTACCCGGCCAATGTGGACGTGGCCGCCGCCACCTCTCGCAGGATCCCCGTGACCTGCATCCCCAACATCGTGGCCGAGACCACCGCAGACCTGCAGTGGGGGTTGCTCCTGGCGGTGGCCCGCCGCATCGTGGAGGCGGACCGGGCGGTGCGCCGGGGGCTCTTCCCCGGCGGGCAGTCCATGTACTTCGTCGGAGGCGAGGTCCACGGCAAGACCCTGGGTACCATCGGCCTGGGGGCCATCGGCCGGGGGATCGCCCGCCGGGCGCGCGGCTTTGGCATGACGGTGCTCTACACCAAGCGCGCCCGTCTGCCCGCCGACGAGGAGGCCTGGCTGGGGCTGCGCTACGTCTCCCTGGAGGAGCTGCTGGCGGCCAGCGACTTCGTCGTCGTCAATGCCTCCTACCACCCGGGCACACACCGGCTGATCGGGGCGCGGGAGCTGGAGCTGATGAAGCCCACCGCCTACCTGATCAATACCGCCCGCGGCCCCATCGTCGACGAGCAGGCCCTGGTGGACGCGTTGCGCGCCGGGCGCCTGGCCGGAGCGGCGCTGGACGTCTACGAGAAGGAGCCCCAGGTCCATCCCGATCTCCTGACGATGGAGAACGTGGTCCTCACCCCCCACATCGGCAGTGCGGGGAGGGAGACCCGCGAGCAGATAGCCGCCGTAGTGGTGGACAACATCCTGGCCTTTCTGGCGGGGAGGCGTCCACCCAACCTGGCCAACCCCGAGGTCTTTGCATGAGACCGGAGGCCGGGCCGGGTACCGGGAGCCCGATCACCGAGCGGGGCCCCAGGCCCTGAGAGGAGGGTGCGTACGGACCTGGCCATCCTGGGCGCGACGGTGGTCACCCCGGCGGGGACTATGCCCACCCACGTCTATGCCAGGGACGGCCGGATCGCCGCCCTGACCAGCGAGCGCCTGCCCGCACGGGAGACGGTAGAGGCCGGAGGCCTGCTGCTGCTGCCGGGGATGGTGGACAGCCACGTGCACTTCATGGACCCCGGGGCCACCGACCGGGAGGATTTCATCAGCGGCAGCTCCGCCGCGGCTGTGGGCGGGGTGACCACGGTGATCGAGCACACCCACGCCGCCCCCGTGACCGATGCCGCCGCCTTTCGGGCCAAGGCGGCCCACCTGCAGACCCGCTCGCTGGTCGACTTCGGCCTGGCCGCGCACGTGCTGCCCGACCGTCTGCAGCGGGTGCGGGAGGTCTGGCAGGCCGGTGCCCTCTACCTCAAGGCCTTCACCTGCACCACCCACGGAATCGCCGGGCTGTCCAGCTTCGACCTTCTGCGGCTCTTCCGGGAGGCGGCCGCCTGCGGCGCCATCTGCCTGGTCCACTGCGAAGACGAAGCCCTCACTGCAGGAGCGGAGCGCCAGTTGCGGGAGGCGGGGCGGGGGGATTTCGGGGTCATTCCCCTTTGGCGGTCCCGGGAGGCGGAGCTGGTGGCGGTGGGCGTGGTAGCCCTGCTGGCCCGGCTGAGCGGCGCCCGGGTGGTGATCGCCCACGCCAGCCATGCCGCCGCAGTGGACCTGGCGGTGGGGGAGCGGCGGCGGGGAGCCGCGGTGTGGGTGGAGAGCTGCCCCCAGTACTTCTACCTCCGGGAGGAGGAGGTCCTGGAGCACGGCCCCTTTCGCAAGTTCACCCCTCCAGCACGCTGCCGCTCCCAGGCGGATACGGACGCCATGTGGGACCGGCTGCGCCGGGGGGAGATCACCCATGTGGCCACCGACCACGCCCCGGCCACGCGGGCGCAGAAGGAAGCGGGGAGCATCTGGGAGGTCCACTTCGGGTTGCCCGGCGTCGAGACCACGCTGCCGCTGATGCTCCATGCGGTGCACCAGGGCCGGCTCAGCCTCCCCCGTCTGGTCGAGGCCGTCGCCGAGGTTCCGGCCCGGCTGTACGGCCTTTACCCGCGCAAGGGGGCTCTGCAGGTGGGGGCCGATGCGGACATGGTGCTGGTTGACCCGGCCTTGCGACGGGAACTGCGGAACGAGGAGATCGTCTCCCGGGCCGGGTGGACCCCCTACGCCGGCCGGCAGGTGCAGGGCTTCCCGGTGATGACCTTCGTCCGGGGAAGGCTGGTGGCGCGGGACGGGAAGCCCACGGGCGAGCCGGGATGGGGGAGGCTTGTGAGGCGGGTCCAGGGGGCCGACGCCCCGCCCGGAGGCAAGAGCGGGTGAGGTGAGGATGGTGAAGATCATCGATCTCAGCGTGCCGATCGGGGAAGGCACCAAGGGACCCCCGTCGACGAATCTTACGCTGGTGCTGAAGCGACACCGCCGCCAGCCCGGGTTCTGGCTCTCCACGTCGGTGGAGGCCAACCTGCACATGGGGGCGCACATAGATTCTGCGCTGCACGTCTTGGAAGGCGGGGCCACCACCGCCGAGATCCCGCTGGAGCAGGTGATGGGCAGTGCAGTGGTGCTGGATCTCTCCTGGATCGGCCCACATCACCTGATGACGGCGGAGGACCTGCAGCAGGCGCGCCAGCGGCTGCAGGCGGCGGGGGAAGATCTCCGCGCCGGGGATATCATCCTGGTTCGCACCGACTGGTCGGACCGCACCTGGAACACGCCGCGCTATTTCCTGGAATCGCCTTCCCTCAGCCCCGAGGGGGCGCGCTGGTTGATGGCGTTCCGCCCGAAGGCGCTGGGGTTCGACTGCTTCGAGGAACCGGCTGCCAAGGATCCCGCCTTTATGCCAGATGCATTCGTGGTGCACCGCATCGTGCTCGGCGGGGGCGCCGTGCTGCTGGAGGGCCTGACCGGGCTGGGCCGCCTCCCTCGTCCCCGCGTCCGGTTCTTTGCCGCCTTCCACCGGATCGTGGGGACAGAAGGAGCCTGGGCGCGATTCTTTGCCGTCGAAGAGGAGGCCTGAGCCGCGCCAGCCGGGCCCGCCCCTCGGCCCGATGCAGTCCCCCGCGGCGCCTCCTCTCTGCGGCAGCCGCCTTCTGCGGGCAACCGTGGCAGGAGTTTCGCGCGGCGAAGAAAACTCTGTGCGTGGTACCCTTCGTGATGGAGGGTACGCCGACTCCAGGACGGAAGGGAGGATGAGCGTGGCTGCACAGCGGAAGGCCAAGGCCGCACGGCGTCCCGCGCGCAGGCGCCGGGCGGGTGCCGGAAAGGCGTCTCCACAGAAGGCCGCCAGGGTAGCGCGGAAGGCGGCCAGGAAGGCTGCGGGCGGGGGGGCTATGCGGAGGAAGGCCGTCCCGAAGAAGCCCGCCCGGAAGGCTCCCGCCAGGGTGCGGAAGGCCCCTGCCCGGAAGCCGGCGGCGAGGAAGGCCCCGGTCAGGGCGCCGGCGAAGGCCCCGGCAGTGACCCCTCCTGCTCCGGCCGCCCCCGCTGGCGAGAGGCCG
>JAVKIA010000002.1 GCA_031459715.1 Armatimonadota bacterium
CGCCTCTCCCGATGACCATGCAGCAGATTCGGTCTGTTCATCCTACAATCCTGCTCTGTCGTCGAACTTGGGCGACGGGGCACTAGTAACCTGGCCCAAGAATACTGCTGCAAACGGATAGACGGCGGCATAAGACCCTCATAGTCTGAAGACCGGTGCGATCGGTTCGGCTTACTCTCTCCAGCCGCCCGGCCCTATGGATGCCCGCAGAATGGGGGGATACGTGATGGCACAGAAGGCCCAACCCGTCCTGGTAGCCGTGGCTACTGTAAGCCTGATCGCCGGCCTGTTGTGGATCGCCGTCGCCCGCACTGCAGGTCAGCAGCCTGAACTCGTCGCGGTGAAGGTGACCACTCCGCCGGTCATCGACGGCGCGGTGGATGCGGTGTGGAACCAGGCCAAACCCATCACCATTAGGGTCACCGGAGGCGCCAACCAGGGAAGCCACGACGTCGTGCTGCGTGCGATCTACACCACCGACAGTGTGTACTTCCTGGCGCAGTGGAACGACCAGACCGAGAGCCTGCGGCGCTTCCCCTGGGAGAAGCAGGCCGACGGTTCCTGGAAGCAGTTGAAGACCAGCACCGAGCATGACGAGAACACGTACTACGAGGACAAGTTTGCCGTGATGTGGAACAACAACATCAGCGGGTTCGAGCAGAGCGGCTGCTTCGCCACCTGCCACGCCGGGGAGAAGCCTGCGGGGAGCGCCTACGGCAACAAGTACACGCCCAACCCGGGCGAATGGGGCGATATCTGGCACTGGAAGGCCGTGCGCACTAACCCCGTCGGCTATATTGATGACCAGTACGTTGACAGCGCCCGCTACGACAAGGACAAGGCCCCCGAGGCGGGAAGGCACTCCGACCCCAAGACAGGTGGAGGATACACGGATAACAAGACTGCGGATGGCAAGCTCCCTGCCTTCGCCCTGCCGGGGAACAAGCCGGCACCGCCGTTCTGGATTCTGGACGCGGAGAAGACGCCGTTTGACAACAGCAAGTACAAGGCGGGCGACCAGGTCCCCGGCATCATCGTCGCGCCCTTCGCGGGTGACCGCGGGGATATCCGGGCCAAAGGCGTATACGCCAACGGCCAGTGGTCGCTGGAGTGGGGGCGGAAGCTGACCACCCCCGGTGAGAAGGACGTCCAGTTCAAGGATCTGTCCAAGGCCTACGCCTTCGGGATCGCCGTCTTCGACAACGCGCAGGTCCGCCACTCTTTCCAGATGGGCGTGGCCCGCATGGTCTTCCAGCGGTAGGTAGAGGGACTTCGATCTCCTCCCCAGGGGCGGCGCCGACCCGGCGCCGCCCCTGAACTTTCCCGCACCGAGCGGCGCAGCACCTAAAGGAGGACCGCGGATGGGCCGTCCGCCCGATGGCGGCTGGTGGTGGCAGGCCCTACGGTCAAGGTGGTGGCGCGCCGCAACGGACGGAAGTGAAGAGATGACCATCGAGGAACTCCTGGCAACGGCCTACAGCGCCGAGCGGCAGCGGTATCTGGCAGAACGGCGCCTGCAGCGGGAGGTGAAGCGCGCCTCCCTGCGGCCGCGGGAAGCGTATCCCGCCCCCCTGCCGAACCGCCTCCACCGCGGTCACACTGACCGTCGGCGGCGCGCCGCCTGAGGTCTCACCTGAGACGGTAACCCGGCGCTCCGCTCCCTCCTCTCGCCGGAGTAGTGGCCCTTCCGAACCAGAGGCGGTCACCCCAAGGGCCCAGCGGCGATGGATGCCGCATCCGATGGGCGCTCCAGGGAGGAAGACATAGCCTGAGAGTGCGGAGGTGGCGGTCATGCTGGATGAGATCGATCTGCTCCGCGCATACCGGCGCAGCCTGCGGGGGGCTCGGATCGGGTCCAAGCTGGCTCTAGAACAGCACCACGACACGATGCGGCGGGAGCGCGAAAGGCGCCGCCGTGAGCGACTGGTTGCCAGGGAAGCCCTTCTCCGGGAGCGAGAACGCACGGCCTACCTCCTGGAGGACTACAAACGGACCTTTGCCCAGGCCCAGGCGGAGGCCAAAGAGTACCAGGCCATCCTGGAGCGGGCGAAGGAGGAGGGGCGCTACCTGCTGCGCATCCTGGAGCTGCTGAGGAAGCGGGCCGCCTGACCGCTCCACGTCGCCCTCCCCGTACCCGATCTCCTACATTCCACGCAGTTGGTCATCCGGTGAAGCTGTGCACATGAACGGAGCCCCGGGCTGCATAGAAACCCGGCGCCGCCTGTTCCTCCTAGTGCACACGTAGCCCAAATGGTGCGAACGCATCATGCCTAGCGTGCGAGGCGCACATATGATTGAAGCAACAAGAAGGGAACGTTGCGGGGAGGGTTGATGGGCAGGGTTGCACCGGGACAGCCGTCCGGGAAGCGCTTCCTTTCCCGCCGGGAGGTGGCTCTGCTCTTCGACGTCTCCGCGCACACCGTCTACCGCTGGACCCGGGAGGGACGACTCCCCTACATCATGACCCCCGGGGGTAGACGACGGTATCCGAAGGAGGAGATCGACCGCCTGGCGGCCGCCTGGCTGCGGGTGCGTCGCGGCGAAGACCGTGCGCCCGAGGGGCGCAGACCATAGCAGAGGGTTAGGGGGGACAGCGGATGGACAGACGTAGCATCCGGCGGGCCGCGCTGGTGGCGGGCATTGTTCTGGCCTTGGTGGCGGGCTCGATCGTGCTGGTGCGGGCGCAGGCGGATATGCGGGCTCAGTGGGCTCGCTCAAAGCACGCCAACCGGGAGCTGCCCCGCCTGGAGGCGACCGTGGAGCGCCGCGGCGCGCTGGCCGCTCACTGTGGGCGCTGTCACGCAGAGCAGGGCTACCTGGCCTGGCTGCCGCAACTGGAGGGAGGCAACCCCGGCCTGATCACCAGGCCCGACGGCAGCCCGGCGGACGAGGCCTACCTCTCCAGCCTGGGCCTCAACCGCTTCTCCGTGCGACCGGTCACCTGCACCACCTGCCACCAGGCCAACTTCAAGCTGCGGGTCACAGCCACCACCCCGGTGCTCCCGGCAGGCTTCCGCGCCGTGGGCGTGGGCCTGGGGGCGCAGTGTATGACCTGCCACAATACCCGTAACGGGGCCATCACCTGGAACGCTCCCGACCCCAGGCGCTACACAGCGCCGCACACAGCGGCACAGGCGGACGTGCTCATGGGCAAGAACGCCTTCTTCGTGCCACCGGCGGAGGCGACCATCTCGCCCCACGCCACCTTCATCGGCGACGCCTGCGTCACCTGCCACGTGCGCTTCAACAAGGAGAGCCACACCTTCAAGGCGCCGGAGGGAGTGTGCATCCGCTGCCATGGGGCGGATGTGACCGCGGCGCGCGTGAAAAGCAGCATCGAAACCCTGCTGCACGAGGTGGAGAAGGCCATCGCCTCCCGGGTGATGGCGGCGAAGGACCGGATTGCCATCATCCGGAACTGGGACCCCCAGACCGACAAGTACACGGACAACTTTAAGGTGGACCCGGCGCAGATCGTCTCGGTGAACCTGGTGGAGATCCACGGGCAGCAGGGGCTGAAGTTCAACCTGCGCGCCGGCGGGGCCTGGTACAGCCAGCTGGGCAGCGTGGTGGACCCCGCGGGGAAGCCGGTGTTCGCTACCGGCGATCCCATCGTCCGTGCCGGCTGGAACTTCTTCCTCATCGAGGGCGACGACAGCTTCGGCGTGCACAATCCGCGCTTCGCGCGGACGGTGCTGCTGGCGACGCTGGACGCCCTGAAGTAGGCCCTCCCTATGCCCTCTCCCTGCGATCCGCAGCGTCAGGGTCGCAGGGAGTGGCATTGCTGAGCGAAAGGGGGCTGGGGCGGATGCGGGTCATCCCCTACGCCGACGTGGTTGCCGCCGTGAGACGGCTCTGCCTGGAGGCGGCGATCCGTCTCCCTGCAGACGTCTGGGAGGCACTACGCGCGGCGCGGCAGCGGGAGCAGTCGCCGCTGGGGCGCCGCGTGCTAGACGAGATCCTGGAAAACGACGAGCTGGCGGCGCGGGAAGCGGTGCCCATGTGCCAGGACACCGGCACGGCTGTGGTATTCGCCGAGCTGGGCGAGGACGCCCGGGTGGAAGGCGGTCTCTCCCAGGCCATCGACGAAGGTGTGCGCCAGGGCTACAGGGACGCCTACCTGCGCAAGTCCATCGTCGCCGACCCGCTGCGCCGGCGGAACACCGGAGACAATACCCCGGCGGTGGTGCACGTGGAACTGGTGCCCGGCGACCGCCTGCGCCTGACCCTGCTGCCCAAAGGCGGAGGGGCGGAGAACATGAGCCGGGCCACCATGCTGGCTCCCGCCCAGGGGGAGGCCGGCGTGCGCGCCTTCGTCCTGCAAACCGTGGAGACCGCCGGACCCAACGCCTGCCCTCCGCTGATCGTGGGGGTGGGAATCGGAGGGACCTTCGACAGTGTGGGGCTGCTGGCCAAGCGGGCGCTGTTGCGGCCGGTGGGGGAGCGGCATCCCGATCCCTACTATGCGGCCATGGAGGAGGATCTCCTGGAGGCGATAAACGGTCTCGGCCTGGGACCTATGGGCTACGGCGGCACCGTCACGGCCCTGGACGTGCACATCGAGGCCGCCCCCTGTCACATCGCCAGCCTTCCGGTGGCGGTCAACCTGCAGTGCCACGCCGCGCGGGTGGCACGCACGGAGGTGTGAGATGGCAGAGGCGGAGATGGCGGTGCGACGCCTGACCACACCCTGGTCCGAGGAGGTAGTGGAGAGCCTGCGGGCCGGGGGCCAGGTTCTGATCAGCGGTGTGATCTACGGCGCGCGCGACGCGGCGCACAAACGGATGGTGGAGACCCTGGAGCGCGGCGAGGCGTTGCCGGTGGACCTGCATGGCCAGGTGATCTACTACGTGGGGCCCACACCGGCGCGACCGGGAGAGGTGATCGGCTCGGCAGGGCCCACCACCAGCGGCCGCATGGATGCCTACAGCCCCACCCTGCTGGCCCACGGGCTGAAGGGGATGATCGGCAAGGGGTACCGCTCGGCGGAGGTGCTGCAGGCGCTGCGGCGGCACAGAGCGGTCTACCTGACGGCCACGGGTGGAGCCGGGGCACTGCTGGCCCGCCGCATCCGCCGCGCCGACGTCCTGGCCTACCCCGATCTGGGACCGGAGGCGCTCTTCCGCTTCGAGGTGGAGGAGTTCCCGGCCATCGTTGTCAACGATGCGCACGGCGGCGACCTCTACGCCGAAGGCCGCAAGGCTTACCGCCGCGTGGTGTTGGCTTAGTCCACCGGATCTGCCCCCGATGCCGCGGCCGCGCGCCGTTCTCTGAGCAGCAGACTGAGCGCGGAGCACGCACAGTGGAGATCATCACACACGACCTGGTCATCCTGGGCGCCGGGCTGGCTGGCCTGCGGGCGGCGCTGGAGGCCGCGGCCGTCTCCCGGGGCGCGCTGGACATCGCCCTGGTCTCCAAAGTCCAGCTCATGCGCGCCCACTCCGTAGCCGCGGAGGGCGGCACGGCGGCGGTGCTGCGTCCCGAAGAAGGGGACAGCCTGGAGCTGCATGCCTG
Organism: Armatimonadota bacterium; assembly: GCA_031459715.1. NCBI lineage: Bacteria > Bacillati > Candidatus Sysuimicrobiota > Candidatus Sysuimicrobiia > Candidatus Sysuimicrobiales > Candidatus Humicultoraceae > Candidatus Humicultor > Candidatus Humicultor tengchongensis. Next base: position 5,515 of record JAVKIA010000002.1, read on the forward strand.
GGACACGGTGAAGGGCAGCGACTTCCTGGCCGACCAGGACGCGGTGGACCTCTTCGTGCGCACCATGCCCCAGGAGATCCTGCGGCTGGAGCACTGGGGACTGCCCTGGTCCCGCCGCCCCGACGGACGCATCGCCCAGCGGCCCTTCGGCGGCCACTCCTTCCCCCGCGCCGTCTACGCCGCAGACAAGACGGGGTTCTTCGAGATGCAGACCCTCTACGATACCCTGCAGCGCCACACCCAGATCCGGCGCTACGACGAGTGCTTCGTCACCGCCCTGGTGGTCGAGGAGGGGACCTACCGCGGCCTGGTGGCCATGGACCTGAAGAGCGGCAGGCTGCTGGCGCTGCGCAGCAAAGCGCTGATCATCGCCAGCGGCGGAGCGGGCCGCCTCTACCACTTCACCACCTACTCCCAGACGGTGACCGGCGACGGCCTGGCCCTGGCCTATCGCGCCGGGATCCCGCTCAAGGACATGGAGTTCGTCCAGTTCCACCCCACCGGGCTGGTGCCATCGGGCATCCTCATCAGCGAGGCGGCGCGGGGCGAAGGCGGCTACCTCATCAACCGGGAGGGAGAGCGGTTCCTGGAGCGCTACGCGCCGCAGCGCATGGAGCTCGCCCCGCGGGACATCATCTCCCGCTCCATGATGACGGAGATCGAGGAGGGGCGGGCCTACCCCCGGCCCGACGGTCTGGACTACCTCCTGCTGGACCTGCGCCACCTGGGCGGGGCCAGGATCAACGAGCGCCTGCCCTTCATCCGCGAGCTGGCCATCAAGTTCGCCGGCATCGACCCCATTGAGCAACCGATTCCTGTGCGCCCGGTGGCCCACTACTCCATGGGCGGTATCCACACCGACCTGCGGGGGGCCACGCCGCTGCGGGGCGTATGGGCGGCCGGGGAGGCGGCCTGCGTCTCCGTCCACGGGGCCAACCGCCTGGGGACCAACTCCACGGCGGAGTGCCTGGCCTGGGGAGGCTTCACCGGCTCGGACGCGGCGCGCTTCGCCGCAGAGGCTGAGCTCCTGCCTCTTCCCGAAGGCGCCGTGGCCGACCAGGAGCGGCGCCTCTCCCAGCTCTTGCAGGCGGAAGGGACGGAGAGCCCCTACCAGATCCGCGTCGCCCTGCAGGAGACTATGGACCGACACGTGGGCGTCTTCCGCACGGCCGAAGGACTGCTCCGGGCGCTGCAGCGGATCAAGGAGCTTCAGGAACGAGCCCGCCGGCTGCGGGTGAGCGACCGGGGGTGCATCTACAATACTGACCTGGTGACCTGCCTGGAGCTGCAGAACCTGCTGGAGGTCGCCGAGGTGGTGGCGGCCGGTGCCCTGGCCCGCACCGAGTCGCGGGGGGCGCAGGCGCGGCGCGACTTCCCTCGGCGGGACGATGTGCGCTGGCTGGTACACACCACGGCCGTGCGCACTCCTGACGGCCCGCGGTTGTCCACGTGGCCGGTACCGATCACCCGGTGGCAGCCGGTGGAGCGTACCTACTGAAGGACGGGGGTGAGACCATGCGCAGCGGTGGAGCGGCGAGGCTGCAGGTTCGGCGGCGGCTGGGGGTGCGGGGGTGGATATACGCCGGCCGGTACGGGATCGACCGGTACCTGTACGTGCTGCAACGCGTCAGCGGCCTGGGTCTGGTCCTCTATCTCCTCCTGCACATCTACGAGACCGGTGCGCGTCTGCGGGGCGAGGCGGCCTGGACGGCCACCATGGCCCTTTTCCGCCATCCGGTCTTCGTCTTCCTGGAGTTCGTCGTCTTCGCCGGCTTCATCTACCACGCCCTCAATGGGGTGCGCCTGATGGTCGCCGAACTGGGATGGCTGCTGGGTGCGCCGGCGCGTCCGGTTTACCCGTACGGCAGCTCGCTAAGCCGCCACCGACCCTGGGTCTATGCGCTGATGCTGCTGGGCGGCGTCCTGCTGGCTTTGGCCGCCACCGACATCTTTGCCTTGCCAGGTTGACGTAAGGAAGGACCGCCGGGGGACGGAGGGGGTTATTGCCGATGCAACGACATGTGTGGGAATCGACGGACCGTCGTTGCACGCACACGTGGCCGCAGCGGCACGAGGGGTGTGGTCATGGGTGAGTCTCGCTGGTGGTTGATCTCTCTGGCCGCGGCGGCGCTGATGGTGGTCCTGCTCACCATCCACATGGGGCTGATGCACCTCACCGGCTTGCTGCGCGCTACCGGCGTGGACCTGGGCGACGTACGCTCCTTCGCCGAGGTGACGGCCCGGGGGCGCAGCGTGACGCAACTGGTCTTCTACCTGCTACTCCTGGCCGCCGCCCTCTACCACGGGCTCTACGGGCTGCGCAGCGTCCTGCTGGAAGTGACCCCTCCCAGGGGCCAGGGGCTGATCTCCGGTCTGGTGCTGCTGGCCGGGTTGGTGGCCTTCGCCTACGGGGCCTACGTCACCGTTAGAACGTTTACCGGATGAGGGCCGCAGACAGAATGAGGAAGCAAGCCGCACCGGACTCGGCCGCAGCGACCGTGACCCTGCGCGTCTTCCGGTTTCACCCGGAGGCCGCTGCCTCCCCGCGGTATCAGGACTACCGGGTACCGGCTGCCCCGGGCATGACCGTGCTCGAGGCCCTCGTATGCATCAAAGAGCACCTGGACGCCACCCTGGCTTACCGCTCCTCATGCCGTATGGGCATCTGCGGCTCCTGCGGTATGTTCGTCAACGGCTTTCCCCGGCTGGCCTGCCAGACGCAGGTGCAGACGCTCGGCTCCCTGGTGCAGGTTGGGCCTCTGCCCAACTACCCGGTGATCCGCGACGTCGTGCCCGACCTGGAGCCGATGGTAACCCACCACGCCGCCGTGCGTCCCTTCATCATCCGGGATGAACGGGAGCAGGAACCTCCCACCACGGAGTACCTGCAGACGCCGGGGGAGCTGGAGGCCTACCTGCAATTCGCCTACTGCATCAAGTGCGGCCTCTGCCTGGCCGCCTGCCCCACCGTGGCCACCGACCCGGCCTTCACCGGTCCGCAGGCTCTGGCTCAGGCGTACCGGTACAGCGCCGACTCCCGCGATTGGGGCTTCACCGCGCGCCGCGCCGCCGTCGACCACCCGCATGGCCTCTGGCGTTGCCACCTGGCCGGCGCGTGTACGGAAGCCTGTCCCAAAGGCGTGGACCCGGCTCTGGCCATCCAGCTGTTGAAGCGCCTGGCACTGGCCGCTGCGCTGGGCATGGGCCGGCGACGCCCCGCCCCGCTGGCTCCGCCCCCCGTGGCGGTTCAGCGGCGCCCCGACATCCCCGCTCCTCCGCCTCCAATCGTGGGGGCGAGTCCCGCTGCCGACCCGACCTGACACCAAACATCTGCTCGGGGTTCATACATTCCTCACCCGTTGACCGTCCCGGTCGAAGGTCGGTACCGTTATGGTACGGGTAGTCTCTAGCGCGGCGGCGCTTCCGCCCATGTTGCCCGCCATCGGTTCGGGAGGATGTGAGAGACGGTTACAGACGGCAGCGGGAAGAGGATTCTGTCGCATGGGGAGGTGATGATATGACAGCCCTGATGCTGGTGGTGGCGATCATCGCCGTCTGGATCGGCTACCGGGCCTACTCAGCCCGGATGGACCGGTACGTGCTCCAGGCGGATCCCAACCGTGCGACGCCGGCCAAGCTCTACCAGGACGGCGTGGACTTCATGCCGGCCTCTGGTAGCGTGCTCTACGGCTACCAGTTCAAGTCGATTGCCGCGTTGGGGCCCATCGTTGGCCCGATCGTCGCCGCCCAGTGGGGGTGGCTCCCCGCCCTGCTCTGGTTGATCCTGGGCGTTCTCTTCATCGGGTGGGTCCAGGACTACACCACATCGATGATGGCCATGCGCTCCGAGGGCATGACCATGGGCGGCCTGAGCTACAAGCTGGTCTCTCCCCGGGCCCGCAGCATTCTCCTTTCCTTCCTGTATTTCTACCTGCTGCTGATCATGGGCGCGTTCGGCGCCATCGTAGCCGGGCTGCTGGCCAACCCCAAGGTGCCCATCGGGTTCATCATCGTCACCCTGGCCGGGGTCCTGGCCGGGCACATGACCTACCGGCTGAAGCGCGACCTAGTCAGCACCACCATCATTACCGTGATCATCGCCTTCATCGGCGTCTACCTGGGACAGACCGGGGCCCTCAGCCGCATCACGGAATGGTTCAATGGCCTGGTGGGATACACCACCACCGTGGCGGACAAAGAGGTCAGGAACGTCCTCTACATGACCCCCTACGGTCCCATGACCTGGCCGGTGTGGATCTGGGGCATCCTGGCGCTGGTCTTCTGCTACCTGGGCTCAGTCCTGCCCATCTGGCGGTTCGCCCAGCCCGTCAACTACGTCTCCTTCTGGCTGGTGATCGCTGGCATCATCGGGGCCATCATCGGCATCTTCATCACCCGGCCGGGCTTTGCGGACTTCCCCGCCTTCACCGGCTTCTACGCGGTAGGCGTACTGGCGCCCGGCGTTGCCACCCCGCTGTGGCCCATCATCTTCGTCACCATCGCCTGCGGGGCCATCTCCGGCTGGCACAGTCTGGTGACCACCTCCGGGACCTCGCGGCAACTGGAGCGGGAGACCGACACGCTTCCGGTGACCGCCGGGGCCATGTACACTGAGGCGATCCTGGCCGTCCTGTCCCTGACCTTCGCCGTGGCCGGGTTTGGTGGTTTCGCCGGCTACAAGGAGGCGCTGGCCCGGGGCGGCGGGGCGGTCTTTGCCGGAGGGATGGCCAAGTTCCTCAACGTGCTGGGTGTGCCCACGGACTTCGGAGCGGCCTTCGGCTCCATCTTCCTGGTGATTATGGCCCTGACGGTGATGCAGCTGGTCCTGCGCTTCATGCGCATCGCCAGCGCCGAGCTCCTGGGCGACCGGGTGCCCGCCTTCCGCAACCCGCACTTCGGCTCCGTCATCGCCATCCTGTTCACCCTGCTGATCCTGTGGACCGGGTTCTGGGCGCGCATCTGGATCCTGTTCGGTGGGTCCAACCAGCTCTTCGCCGGCCTGGCCCTGATGCTGGTCTCCATCTGGCTGGCCAACCAGGGGAAGACGTACCGGTGGGTGGCCTACCCGGCCGTCTTCATGTACGTGACCACGGTGGCCGCCCTGCTGGTCACCGGGTGGGTCAGCCTGCAGGCGGCGCTCAAGCCCGGCCTGGCGGCGCCCTTTGTCTTCGGCAACCTGGTGGCGGCGGCCATCGCCTTCGCGCTGGTGGTCCTGGCGGTGATCCTGGCCGTTGACGGCCTGCGGTCGTTCCAGCGGGCGCGGCTGCAGCCCGCTGCGGCGACCTAGTATAGTAGCAGTGGGGGAGGGGTGGCCCGCCCCTCCCCCGCAGGAGGGATGCGGATGCCCACCCTCGAGGTGGTTACACCCACGCTGACGTACTTCTTCCACTGCGCCCACTGCGAGACGGCCCTGAGCGTGGCGGGGGTGGGGCAGGTGGTGCACGACCAGGAGATCAACGAGTACCCGGAGGACCTCAAGGAGCAGTACCTGCAGCTTTGCGATTGGATCCGTGCCCTAGCCGCCCGGCATGCGGGGAGGCTGCGGGTGCGCATCGTGGACGCGTACTCCCCCCGGGGTTTGTGGATGGCCCTGCGCCACCGCGCCCGCACCTTTCCCCTCTTCGTCCTGGACGGCCGGCGCATCGCCGCCGGGGCCGACCTGGCCAGTGTGGCGGCGTTGCTGCGGGAGCGGTTCGTCCCCCAGGCGGGAGAGCCGCACGCGGGCGCGCCGCCGGAGGTGAAGAATGCCTGAAGAGAAGCGGTCCTTCCTCTCGGCCTTCCGCCGCCAGCTTAAAGATTTCGTCTACGGGATGGCGGCGCACGAGATGACCCGCCACGCCCTGAAGACCCGCGGCAGCATGGAGCACCTTTTCATCCTCATCACCATGGGCGACCTGCTGGGCGTGCCCATCCTGCCGCCGTACTACTCGCTGCGCCTGCTGCCCTACGTCGTGCCGCAGATCTCCACCTGGAAGCGGAGCATGCTGCGGGAGCGAGACCTGACGGATGCTCTCTCCTGAACCCGCGGGCCCCGCCCCCCTGGCCCGCTTCTTCCAGGACTTCCCGCAGCGCCGCTACATCATGTTTGGGGGCAAGGGCGGTCTGGGGAAGACGACCTTCTCCGCGGCCACCGCCTACTACCTGGCCCGCCGCGGCCATAAGGTCCTGGTCTTTTCCGTCGACCCCCAGGCCTCCCTCTCTGACATCTTCCAGCAGGACATCTACGGCCGGGGCCCCGTGGAGATCATCCCCGGCCTCTTTGCCCAGGAGATCGACGCTGACCGGCACATCAAGGAGTACCAGGACCAGATCCGCCGCAAGATCCTGGAGATGTACGGCTTTGACCGCGTGCCCGAGGAGATCGAGCACTACATCGCTGCGGCCTCAGCGGAGCCGGCCATGGAGGAGAGCGCTATCTTCGACCAGGTGGTGGACATCGTCGTGGCCGGTCAGTACGACTACTTCATCTACGACCTGGTCCCGCTGGGCCACGCCCTTTACTACCTGAGCATGGCCAGCGTCTACGACGAGTGGATCGAACGCATCACCCGGCTGCGCCAGGAGATGCAGCAGTATGCGGAGATGGCTGCCCGCTTCAAGGGGGAGCAGTTGCAGGAGGACCTGATCCTTCAGGAGTTGCAGGACATCCGGCAGCGCATCACCACCAGCAGCCGCATCCTCACCGACCAGGCCAGAACGGCGTTCTTCTTCGTCATCATCCCCGAGGAGATGGTCCTGCTGGACACGCAGAAGGCGGCGCAGCTCTTCTCCCGCTTCCAGGTCCCCATCAGCGGGTACATCGTCAACCGCGTCCTGCCCGAGGCCCTGGCCAAGGAGCAGATTCCCGACTATCTGCAGCACCGGCTCCAAATGCAGCAGGGCTACCTGCACAAGATCAGCGACCTCTTTGGCGGGCAGGTGCTGGCCTGGATTCCTGAGTTCGAGCGGGACGTCACCGGGCTGGAGATGATCGCGCGCATGGCCGAGGCCATGTTTGGGGGAGACGGGGGTGAGCCTGCAGACCGCTAGCGCCACCTGGGAGGACCTGGTGGAGGAACCGCTCTCTGCCGTCATCGAGGCCCGCCCCACCCTGAAGTACCTCTTCTTTGGCGGCAAGGGCGGGGTGGGCAAGACGGTGCTGGCCGGAGCGGCGGCCCTGGGACTGGCCCGGCGGGGGCGGCGCGTCCTGCTGGTCTCCACCAACCCGGTACACAGCCTCAGCGGGCTGCTGGACCAGGACGTCTTCGGCCGGGTCACCCCGGTGCGGGGAGGGGAGGGGTTGTGCGCACTGGAGATCGACACCCGGGAGACCATCGAGCGGTCCAAGCGGGAGATCAAGGAGAAGATCGACTGGTTCCTCAAGTACGCCGAGATCCGCACCCGGGCCGACGCCTTCGTGGAGTCCGCCACCATGAACCCGGCCTTCGAGGAATCGGCCATGTTTGAGAGCATGATTGACGTGATCTTCCGCGGCGAGTACGAGGTCTACGTCTTTGACACCGCCCCCACGGCCAACGCCCGCAGGCTGCTGGGGATGTCCGCCGTCTACTCCATGTGGGTGCAGAAGATGGTGCAGAGCCGGGAAGAGGCCCGTTCCCTGCGGCGGCTCCTCTCGTACAGCAAGCAGGAGGAGGCCGACCCGCTGCTGGACTACCTGCTGCACTTCCGCGACCGCATCGCTGCCGCCAAGCGGCTGCTCACCGACACAGGTCTGACAGCCTTCTTCTTCGTCACCCTGCCCGAGGCACTGCCCATCGCCGTGGTGCGCCGCTTCATCTCCTGGTTCCAGGACTTCGGTATCCCCATCGGCGGCGTCATCGTCAACGGCGTGATCGACCGGGCCATGGTCCCCGACACCGCTCCCCCCTTCGTCCTCAACCGCATCGCCGCCCAGGAGACCTACCGGGAGGAGATCAGGCGGACCTTCCCCGGCATGGTCCGCGCCGTCATCCCCCTCTTCGAGACCGAGGTGCGCGGCGTGCCCATGCTGGAGCGGGTGGCCCGCGTGCTCTTCGCCCCGGGTGCGGGCCCATGACCATGCACCTGCTGGAGGCGTTCAACCCCATCGTCGGCCGCACGGCGTTCGTTGGACTCTTCCTCCCCGAACCCTGGCGCCTCAGCCGTGCCGTGGTCACGCCGGACGTGCAGACCACGGTGCGGGAGGGAGAGCAGCAGTGGGTGGCCTCGGGCGAGACCCGGCACGTGCTCGTCCACGGGGTGCGGCGGACGGAGCGCGCCGACCTGATGGTGCGCGTCACCCCGGGTGCTGCCCGCCGCCCCCTGGCCTCGCGAGTGGGAGCAGAGAGTGGGGCCCTCACCGTGGGCGGCCATCCCGGGGAGTTCCACCTGGGGCGGCGGCGAGACGGATGGTTCACCGCCCGGATGGTGCCCGTGGTGCGGGTACGCACCTACTGCCCGCGCACCCGGCGAACGGTCCTGCTGGAAGTCACCGGCCAGCTCCCACCCGAGGAGCTGAGGGCCCTGCTGGACGCATTCCAGCGGATAGCGTGCCACAGCGGGCCCTGAGGGCTGAAGCGAGGTTCGGGCGGCGCTCCGGCGGCTCCACCGCTGCACGAGGCTAGCGATGCACTACCCCTGGTGGCACGTCCCCTTCCTCACGGCGCCGATGCTCATCGCCATTGTCGCGGTCCTCCACGTCCTGGTGGCGCACTACGCCGTGGGCGGGGGGCTCTTCCTGGCCGCGGAGACCACCTACGCCTACCGCAGCCACAACCTCCGCTACCTGGACTACCTGCGGCAGCACGCCTGGTTCTTCATCCTGCTGACCGTGGTCTACGGGGCCATCACCGGAGCGGGCATCTGGTGGACCATCGGCCTGGCCTCCCCCCTGGCCACGGAGAGCCTGATCCACATCTTCGTCTTCGGCTGGGCCATGGAGTACGTCTTCTTCGTCCTGGAGATTGTCTCGGCGTTCATTTTCTACTACTTCTGGGGGCGGCTGCCGACCCGGACGCACCAGACAACAGGCTGGATCTACGCCGTCTCGGCCTGGATCAGCCTGGTACTGATCACCGGCATCACCGGCTTCATGCTCAACCCGGGCGCCTGGCCGCAACGGCAGAGCTTCTGGGTGGGGTTCTTCAACCCGCAGTTCCTCCCTCAAGTCGCCGCCCGCACGGGCGGCGCCTTCCTCCTGGCGGCGCTCTACGTCTACCTGCACGCGGCCTTCAAGGTCAAAGACCCTGCACTGCTGCGCCTGATCGAGCAGCGCTCCGCCCGGCCGGCGCTGCTGGGCAGCATCCTGGTCATTTTGGGCGGGGCGGGCTGGTACCTCTTCCTGCCGGCCTCGGCGCGCGCGGCGCTGGCCGCGGCCAGCGTCCTCAACGTCCTGATGGTGTGGCTCTTCGCCATCACCGTGGCGGTCTTCGCCATGCTCTACCTGGGCCCGTACCGCCACCCCGGCTGGCTCTCTCCCGGGTTCGCCCTCCTCTTCCTCGGCCTGGGTCTGGCCGCGGTGACCACGGGCGAGTACGTCCGCGAGGCGGTGCGCAAGCCGTTCATTATCTACAACCTGGTCCTGGGCAACCAGATCCTTCCCGCCCAGATGCCCCGGCTGCGGGCGGCGGGCATCCTGCAGGAGGGGGTCTGGCCCCGCGCCTTCGTGGCCACCCACTACCCGCACCTGCTGCGCCAGGGTCGGGTGGACCAGAAAGGACTGCTGGGGTTGCCCCAGGCTGACCAGGTACTGCTGGGAGAGGTCCTCTTCATGCACGCCTGCAACGACTGCCACACCTCCAGCTCCGGCTTCTCCGCGCTGCGCAACCTGATGCGCGGGTGGACCCCGGAGATGGTGCGGACTGTCACCGAGCATCCGGAGCGGGTGCACTTCTTCATGCCGCCATGGACCGGCACAAAGGCCGAATCCCGCCTGCTGGAGCAGTACCTGCGGACGCTGGTGCTGCCCTCCCCTGTGGAACTGCCTGAGCCGATGGGAGGCCGGCGGTGAATCCCGCCGACCTGGTCGCCCCGGCCAGCCCCCTGGGGTTCCCCGCCCCCTACTGGTTCCTGGTCCTGCTCAAGGTGGCGGGCTTCACCTTGCACATGGGGCCGATGCACCTGTGGACCGCCGGGCTGCTGGTGGCCCTGCTGTTGACCCGCCGCCCCGATGCGCACGCCCGGCTGCTGGGGGAGCGGCTGATCGCTCAGCTTCCCGTGGTAATCGCCCTGGGGATCAACTTCGGCATCGTCCCTCTGCTGTTTCTCCAGGTGGCCTACTACCGCGTCTTCTATCCGGCCACGGTGCTGGCAGCCTGGTCCTGGTTCGCTGTCATCCCTCTGCTGGTGCTGGCCTATTATGGCGTCTACCTGTGCGCGGGGGACCTGCGGCAGGCGCGGTCGGGCGGCCTGCGCCGTCTGGTCGGCTGGGTGGCTGCGGCGGCCTTCCTGGCCATCGGCCTGGCGTTCGTCAACGGGATGACGCTCATGACGCGGCTGGAGGCCTGGCCCGACCTGTGGCGGGCCACCAGCCGGGCCGGCGCACCTCTGGGAACCGCCCTCAACCTCTCCGACCCCAGGCTGCTGCCGCGCGGGCTGATGATGCTGGCCCTGGCGCTTGTTACCACGGCCGCCTACGCAGTGGTGGACGCGGGGCTCTTCGCCCGCGGTCTCCCGGCGGCCTACCGCCGCTGGGTGGCCGGCTTCGCCCTGCGCCTGGCTACCATTGGGGTGGTAGGGTTCGCCATTTTCGGATCCTGGTACGCCTTCGCCACCTGGTCGGCGGAGGCGCGAGGGGTGATGCTGGGCCGGCTGGCCCCGCTCACCGCGGCCACCGCCGCCGCGCCGGCCCTTCCCTGGCTGCTCATCGCCAGGCAGCGCCGCGGCCCCACCCCGGGCGCGGCTCTGGCCACCGGGCTGGCACAGCTTGGTGTCCTCGCCCTGAACGCCACCAGCCGGCAGGTGGTGCAGAACCTGGAGCTGGCCCGCTTCCTGGATGTGGCCGCCGAGCCGGTGCGGACCCAGTGGAGCCCGCTGGTCGTCTTCCTGCTCCTCCTGGCCGGCGGCATGGGGGTGATCCTGTGGATGGTGGGCAGGGCCAGGAGCATCCTGCGCCCGGTACCTCACTGATCGTCTACCGACCGATCGGGTATGTGGAGAACGCCTTTGACCAGCCCGTGGCCCCGGAAGTCCTCCTGGCCGCCACATCCCGCATCGTCCTCGACCCGGCGCTGGTCGAAGGGCTGGCGGGTATCGAGCCAGGGCAGCGGCTCATGGTCGTCTTCCACTTCCACCGCGCGGGCGGATACAAGCTGCAGCAGCACCCGCGGGGGGACCCCGGCCGGCCGCGCCAAGGTGTCTTCACCCTGCGCAGCCCCCACCGTCCCAACCCCATCGGCGTGACGGTGGTTGAGGTGCTGGCTGTCCAGGGCCACATCCTCACCGTGCGCGGGCTGGACGCCATCAACGGCACCCCCGTACTGGACCTGAAGGCCGAGTAGGGAGCAAGGCCGGCGCCGGGGAATCTTTCCCGCACCTACTCCCTGGCGCGGGACGGAGGGCACCTGTGGAGCTGAGCAGCGTCAAGATCCAGAAGCCTGACGAGGTGAACCTGATTCTGGGGCAGGCCCACTTCATCAAGACAGTCGAGGACCTGCACGAGGCGCTGGTGGGTGCCGTGCCCGGGTTGAAGTTCGGACTGGCCTTCTGCGAGTCCTCAGGACCGGCACTGGTGCGCTGGAGCGGGACCGACCCGGAGCTGGTGGAGCTGGCCAGGCAGAACGCCTTCGCCCTGGGCGCAGGCCACTGCTTCCTCATCTTCCTGCGGGACGCCTTCCCCATCAACGTGCTGAACGCGGTCAAGCAGATCCCGGAGGTCTGCGGCATCTACTGCGCCACCGCCAACCCGGTGGAAGTCCTCCTGGCGGAGACGGAGCAGGGACGGGGCATCCTGGGGGTGATCGACGGGCTCCGCTCCCGGGGAATCGAAGGCGAATCGGAGATCGCCGACCGCAAGGCGCTGCTGCGGCGGTTCGGCTACAAGTTCTAGAAGGTGCTCTGCACAGCGACTTTACGGGGAAGAAAGCGCAAGGCGATGGGAATCAGAATGGTGGCCATGATCAGCCCGACCACCCAGTAGAACTGCTGGCGCGTCTCACTCCGCAGCCCTGTGATCTCCCCGCGCACGGCGGCGAATTCCCCCCCCAACGGCGGCGAATTCCGCGACCATCTTGCGGCGCAGGTCGCGCAAGCCAGCTTCCAGAGCGGATAGGCGCCTTTTGATCTGCTCATAAGCCCCCGCTGGCCACGCCATACGAATCTCCAGAGACTCTGCGGTCACGCCCTCGCCCCTATACAGCCTGGCAGCGCCTGCATGCGGTTTATCGGCCCGAGCGGGATGGGTTTGCGGGCAGCAGGGGTGGCCCCGAGAACTCCAGTCGCGGCCGAAACCGGCCCTTCCTGGGGCCGCACTGAGGCCGGCAGCCCCTAACTCCGCAGCGGTACCCTCTTTTACTCCTGGTCCCTTGAGTGGATGCCGACCTACTCTTCGCACCCGATACAAATCAGCCGCCTATTCGATACCTGGCGACGGCTTCCAACCCGGATAATGCCTCTGGGGAGACTGCCGCGTGGCGCGCCCGGGGGCATGCGCCCGCGGCAGCCCGTACCAGCAGGCGAGCGCGCCGGCGTATGGTGCCGCGATGAAGCTGGCGGTCTCCGGCAAGGGCGGCGTCGGCAAGACGACGGTGTCCGCCCTCCTGGCCTCTGAGCTGGCGGCGCGGGGGTTCCGCGTTACGGCCATCGATGCCGATCCCAACCCCACCCTGGCCGCCCTGCTGGGGTTCCCCCTCCCGCCTCCTGTCTCGCTGCTGGACCTGCGGGCCGAAATCGAGGAGCGCGTGGGCCCCCCGGGGGGCCTGATCCGCCTCAACCCCCGCGTGGACGACCTGGTGGAGCGCGTCGCTGCCACCTTTGGTGGAGTGCAGCTCATCGTGGCCGGAGCCATTAGCCGTGGCGGGGCCGGGTGCGCCTGCCCGCAGAACGTCCTGCTGCGCCGTCTGCTGGACCACGTGGTCCTGGAGCGCAACGAGGCAGTGGTCGTCGACCTGGAGGCCGGCCTGGAGCACCTGGGCAGGCGCAGCGCCCAGGCCGCCGACGCCCTGCTGGTGGTAGTGGACGCCAGCCGGGCCAGCCTGGAGACGGCGGCCCGCATCAGACGCCTGGCCGGGGAGATCGGCATCCCCCGCACCTTCGCCGTGGCCAACAAGGTCCGCGGGCCGGAGGAGGAGAGCTGGATTGCCTCCGGCCTGCAGGACAGCGAGCTCGTCGCCACCATCCCCTACAGCGAGGCCCTGGCCCGGGCGGAGCGGGCGGGGGAGCGGGCCGCCGCAGCCGACGCTGCTGTGGCCGCGGCGGCAGCACGGCTGGTGGACGCCCTGCAGACGCGATGCGAACGGAGGGTGAACGTATGACCTACGAAGGGCAGCGGTCCGTGCGCACCGACCCGGCCAGCCTCGAGATCCGTGAACGTGCCAGAGCCCAACGCATTCCCACCATCTGGGACCGCTATGCCGCCCTGGGCTCCCAGTGCAGGGTGGGTGAGCTGGGGATCTGCTGCACCATCTGCCACCTGGGGCCGTGCAACCTGGGCCTGCCCGGGAGCAAGCGGCCGCAGGTGGGGGTATGCGGCGCCGGCATCGACACCGTGGCCGCGCGCCGCCTGGCGCGGGACATGGCCGCGGGGTCGGCCGCCCACTCCGATCACGGCCGGGGCGTGGCCCACCTGCTGCTGCTGGCAGCCCGGGGTGAAGCCCCCGGCTACGGGGTCAGGGACGAGCGCAAGCTGCGCGCCCTGGCGACGGAGCTGGGTGTGGCCCAGGACGGCCGCCCGGTCAACGAGGTGGCACAGGAGGTGGCCCTAGCCTGCCTGGCTCAGTTCGGCCGGCAGGAGGGGCCGGTGGCCTTCGCCCGCCGCGCCCCAGCCCGGCAGCAGGAGATCTGGCAGCGCCTGGGCATCATCCCCCGGGGAATCGACCGGGAGATCGTAGAGGTGATGCATCGCACCAACATGGGGGTGGACAACGACTACCGCAGCATCGTCCTGGCGGGGATGCGCAGCGCCCTGGCCGACGGCTGGGGAGGTTCGATGATCGCCACTGACCTGCAGGACGTGCTCTTCGGCACCCCCCGGCCACTGCGCGCCCAGATGAACCTGGGCGTGCTGCGGGCCGATCAGGTGAACATCCTGGTCCACGGGCACGAGCCGCAACTGGCCGAGGCTGTAGCCGATGCCGCCGGGGACCCGGAGCTGCTGGCCCAGGCCAGGGCGCTGGGAGCCAGCGGGATAAACGTAGCGGGCATCTGCTGCACCGCTAATGAGATCCTTATGCGCCGCGGGATCCCCCTGGCCGGCAACTTTCTGCAGCAGGAGCTGGCCCTGGTAACCGGCGCCGTGGAGGCCTTCCTGGTGGACGTGCAGTGCATCATGCCCGGGCTGGTGGATGTGGCCTCCTGCTTCCACACCGAGCTCATCGCCACCTCACGCCAGGCGCGCTTCCCCGGCATGGTACACATCGAGCTCTCCGAGGACCGTGCGCCGGAGGTGGCCCGCCAGATCGTGGCCCGCGCCGTGGCCAACTACGCCCGCCGTGATCCCGGCCGCGTGGTCATCCCCGACCACAAGATGGACGTGGTGGCCGGCTTCACCACCGAGTCCATCACCCACATCCTGGGTGGACGCTACCGCGGGGGCTGGCGTCCCTTGAATGACGGCATCATCGCCGGCCGCATCCGCGGCGTGGTGGGCGTGGTGGGGTGCGACTCCCCCAAGCAGGTGCAGGACCAGGGGCACCTGGACCTGGTCTACGAGCTGCTGGCGCGCGACGTCCTGGTGGTGCAGACCGGCTGCTCGGCCATTGCCTGCGGTAAAGCGGGGCTGCTGCAGCCTGAGGCGGCCTTCCGTCATGCCGGGAGGGGGCTGCGGGAGATCTGCGAGGCCACCGGCATCCCCCCGGTCCTGCACACCGGGTCATGCGTGGATAACAGCCGCATCCTCACCGCCTGCATGGAGATGGTGAAGGAGGGCGGCATCGGCCGCTCCTTCGACGAGCTCCCGGTGGCCGCGGCCGCGCCGGGGTGGTGGTCGGAGAAGGCCATCGCCATCGGGTTCTACGCCGTAGCTTCGGGGATCTTCACCGTCCTGGGCTCCCCCTTCAACATCCTGGGCAGCGAGGCCCTCACCCACTTCGTCACCGAGGAGCTGGAGGGGCTGGTGGGCGGGAAATTCGCCTTCGAGCCCGACCCGGCAAAGGCGGCGCAGCTCATCGTGGCCCACCTGGACCGCAAGCGCCAGGCCCTGAAGCTGCGGCCGATGATGTACGAGGCTGTTCCCGTGGGGGCCTAGGAGATGTCCGGGAGATCTCACCTCAGGAAGGCCCGCGGCCCGCAGAGTTCGCAGCGCGGGTGTTGGGAGTGAGTGAGCCGCAGGAGGGATGCGATGTCACGGATCATCGCCACCGCCGCCATCAAGGGGGCGCACGGGTACGTGGAGGAGGCGGAGCACCGGCTGGCCGCCGCCATGGAGGCCCACGGGGGCGGCATGCGGCTGGAGTTCCCCAATACCGCCTTCTACCTGCCGCTCATCTACGCGCTCACCGGCATAAAGGTGAGGACCCTGGAGCAGGCGCGGGAGCCGCTGCGCATCGCCCGCTCCCTGCTGCCGTCGGTCCCCACCGACCGGCTGTGGCTCCCCTACCTGGGCGACGCCCTGGATGCGGGAGTGGCCACCCTGATCGCCCAGGAGATCATCGAGGCCATCCGGTACGCCACAGAGGGGCCGCCGGGCGGCATCTGGCTGGGATTCACCGACGACGCCATCCTGCGCACGCAGGGGATCAAGCTGGTGGACGGGCGCATGCCCGGGTTCGCCGCCTGCGTGGGGGCCATGCCCACCGTGGAGGCGGCGGTGCGCCTGGCCCGCGAGCTGCAGGAGCGCAACATTCTGGTCTTCCTCTCCAGCCACACCAACGGCGCCAGCATGGCGGAGCAGCTGGCGGAAGCCGGGGTGGAGATGAGCTGGGACACCTACCTGGTACCCTACGGCAAGGAGACCAGCGCCACCGTCCACGCCCTCAACTTTGCCGCCCGCGCGGCCATGACTTTTGGCGGCATCACCCCAGGCGACCTGCTCAAGGCGCGGGAGATCCTCCTGTACAACAAGGCTCGTGTCCACGCCTTCGTGCTAGCCCTGGGCGAGGTAGACGAGGAGAAGTACGCCACTGCGGCGGGAGCCATCAACTTTGGCTTCCCCGTCATCGCCGACACCCCCATCCCCCAGATCCTGCCCAGCGGCATCTGCACCTACGAGCACGTGGTGAGCAATGTCCCCCACGACCAGCTGGTGCCCAGGGCCATCGAGGTCCGCGGGCTGAAGCTGAAGATCACCAGGGTGCCCATCCCCGTCCCCTACAGCGCCGCCTTCGAAGGGGAGCGTGTGCGCAAGGAGCAGCTGCACGTGGAGTTCGGACGACAGCTGGCTCCGGCCTTCGAGTACCTGCGGGGGCGGGAGATGTCCGAGGTGGAGGACGGGCGCATCGAGGTCATCGGGCCGGACATCGACACCGCCCAGGTGGGCGGGGCCATGCCCCTGGGAATTCTGGTTGAAGTGGCGGGGCGCAAGTTGCAGAAGGACTTCGAACCCATCCTGGAGCGTCAGATCCACCGTTTCATCAACGGGGCCATGGGTGTCATGCACATCGGGCAGCGGGACATCCCCTGGATCCGCATCAGCCAGGACACCTTCAAGGCGGGGTTCCGCCTGCGCCACTTCGGGGACATCCTCTACGCCAAGTACCACGAAGAGTACCCGGCGCTGGTGGACAAAGTGCAGGTGACCATCTACTCGGAGCCGGAGGCGATCCTGCGCATCCTGGAGGAGGCGCGCGCGGTGTGGGACGAGCGGGATGCCCGCGTGGCCGGCATGACCGACGAGACGGTGGACGTCTTCTACTCCTGCACCCTCTGCCAGTCCTATGCGCCCAACCACGTCTGCATCATTACCCCGGAGCGGTTGGGGCTGTGCGGCGCCTACAACTGGCTGGACGGCAAGGCCTCGTACGAGATCAACCCCGCCGGACCCAACCAGCCGGTGGAAAAGGGCGCCTGCCTCGACCCTGTCCTGGGGATGTACGAGAGCATCAACCAGTTCGTCTACGCCAAGTCCAACAAGACCGTGGAGCAGGTCAGCCTCTACTCCATGATCCAGTTCCCCATGACCTCCTGCGGCTGCTTCGAGTGCATCATGGCCCTGGTCCCCGAGGTGAACGGGGTGATGGTGGTCAACCGGGAGTACACGGGGATGACCCCGGTGGGCATGACCTTCAGCACGCTGGCGGGGATGGTTGGGGGCGGAGTGCAAACCCCCGGGTTCCTGGGGGTAGGCCGCCTCTACCTGACCAGCCGGAAGTTCATCCCCGCCGATGGCGGGTTCCCTCGCCTGGTGTGGATGCCCCGGGAATTGAAGGAGGCGCTGCGGGACCGGTTGCTGGTGCGGGCGCGGGAGCTGGGTGACGAGACGCTGGTGGACAAGATCGCCGACGAGACCGTGGCCACCACCGTGGAGGAGCTGCGGGCCCACCTGGAGCGCGTGGGGCATCCGGCGCTGGCCATGCCCGCACTGCTGTGACTGCGGGATCCAGGATGCCGGCCCGGCGAGGATTCGTGGTCCCGGCAAATTCGCCAGGCCAATCTGTGGAGTGAATGGATGCCGCTGACCGCGCTGGACATCTACAAGCTTCTGCCCAAAACCAACTGCGGGGAGTGTGGCTTCCCCACCTGCCTGGCCTTCGCCATGCAGCTGGCCACCAAGAAGGCGGCCATCGATGCCTGCCCCTACGCCAGCGATGACGCCAAGGCCACCCTGGCCGGTGCCGCGGCGCCGCCCATCCGTCTGGTTGCCTTTGGTCCCCCGGGGCGGCGGATCGAGCTGGGGAGGGAGACCGTGCTCTTCCGCCACGAAGAGACCTTCTACCACCCGCCGGCCATCGCCGTGCGCCTGCAGGCGGACCGGCCGTCGGAGGAGCTGCGGGCGGAGCTGCAGCGGGTGGCGTCGCTGCAGTTCGAGCGGGTGGGGCAGGTACTGCGGGTGGAGGCGGTGGCCCTGGAGCACGCCGACGGCGCCGAGCCGTTTGTTGCCGCGGCTCGGGAGGCGGACGCTGCCGGGCTGGCGCTGCTCCTGTGCAGCGACGACCCGTCTGTGCTGGACGCCGCGGCCAGCGCGGTGGCGGCCAGCCGACCGGTTCTCTACGCCGCCACCGCCAGCAACTGGGAGGCCATGGCCCAGGTGGCCAGGAAGCACGGCTGTCCCCTGGCCGTGCGGGGGCAGGACCTGCAGGAGCTGGCCGACCTGACCCCCCGGCTGATGGCGGCGGGGGTGAGCGACCTGTTGCTGGACAGCGGTGCGCGGGGTCAGGCGGCCACCCTGGCAGACCTCACCCAGATTCGCCGCCTGGCCCTGCGCAAGCTCTTCCGCCCTCTGGGCTACCCGGCCCTGGCCTTCGTGACGTCGGAGGACCCCCTGACCCAGGTGGTGGAAGGGACGGCGTACATCTGCAAGTACGCAGCGGTGGTGGTTACGCCAGCGCTGCAGCCCTGGCAGGCGCTGGCGCTGGTGACCGCGCGCCAGAACATCTACACCGACCCGCAGAAGCCTATCCAGGTGGAGCCGGGGATCCACACCGTGGGTGCCCCTGATGCGGACTCGCCCGTCCTGGTCACCACCAACTTCTCCCTCACCTACTTCACGGTGGAGGCAGACACCGAGGCCAGCCGCCTCCCCGCCTGGATGGTGGTGGTGAACACGGAGGGCCAGTCAGTGATGACGGCGTGGGCGGCGGACAAGTTCAACGCCGAGACCATCGCCAAGACGGTGGAGTCGTCAGGCATCGCCGAGCGGGTGAAGCACCGCCGGCTGATCATCCCCGGGGGTGTGGCCGCCATCAGCGGCAAGCTGGAGGAGCTGTGCGGCTGGCAGGTCATGGTAGGGCCGCGGGAGTCGGCGGGAATCCCGGCTTTCCTGCGGACGCATTGGAAGCAGGTGGCCACCGCGGCCTCCTAGGGAGATGAACTCGGTGGAAGCGCCACCGACCGTCACCTTCCAGCCAGACGGACGCAGCGTGACCGTGGAGGCGGGGCAGACCCTGCTGGATGCGGCCGCTGCCGCCGGCATCCCGCTGAACAGCGTCTGCGGGGGGCGGGGGATCTGCCAGCGCTGCCGCATGCACGTGCTGAGCGGGGATCTGGAGGTGGAGGCGGCGGGCCGGGTGGACGGGGCGGTCCTGGCCTGCCTCTCCCGGGTGCGCGGGGACGTGGTGGTGGAGGTGCCCTCCGCCTCGCGCATCGAGGGGGAGCAGATCCTCACCGGGGCGGAGCGGGGGATCGGGCCGTTCCTGCCCATTCCGGAGGAGCAGATGGCGCTGCCCCGCGCCGCCGGTCTTTTCGTCCCCAGCCCGCTGGCCTTTGCCCTCCCCCTGGACCTCCCCGTCCCCACGCTGCACGACAGCGTCAGCGACATGCAGCGCCTCACCCGGGAGCTGCGGCGGCAACGCAACATCCGCGAGGTGACCATCCCCCTGGAGGTGCTGCGTGCCCTGCCCCGGGTGGTGCGCCAGGGGGAGTGGACGGTCACGGCGCTCCTGGCGCGGGCTGATGGCGGCTACCAGCTGATAGACCTGCGGCCCGGGGCGGCCCCCCGCGCCTTCGGGGTGGCCGTGGACGTGGGCACCACCACCGTGGTGGTGCACCTGGTGGACCTGACCGCCGGGACGACGCTTGGGGCGGCGGCCGCTCTGAACCGCCAGATCCCCTACGGCGACGATGTCATCTCCCGGATCATCCACGCCGGGGAGCCGGCCGGCCTGGAGCGGCTGCGCACCGCCGCCCTGGAGACGATCAACCTGCTGATCGGCGGGCTGGCTAAGGTGCACCGCGTCGGACGCGAGGAGATCATCGGCGCAGTCTGCGCCGGCAACACCACCATGCTGCACCTGCTGCTGGGGCTGCCTCCCGCGGAGATCCGCCGCGAGCCTTACATCCCCGCGGCCACTGCCTCCCTGACCTATCGGGCGGGGGAAGTGGGGCTGCGCATCCACCCCCGGGCCCTGGTGGCCACCATGCCGGGAGTCTCCAGCTACGTGGGCGGGGACATCACCGCCGACGTGCTCGCCGCCGGTATGGATGGCAGCGAGGAGCTGTCCATGCTCATCGACGTGGGCACCAACGGCGAGACGGTGATCGGCAACCGGGAGTTCCTGGTCTGCTGCGCCTGCTCCGCCGGGCCCGCCTTCGAAGGTGGCGGGATTACCTGGGGGATGCGCGCGGCCCGAGGGGCCATCCAGCGGGTGGAGGTCACCCCCCAGGGGACGCTGGCCTGGACCACCATCGGGGGCGCCCGGCCCCGAGGCCTGTGTGGGTCGGGGCTGGTGGACCTGCTGGCCGAGCTGCTGCGGGCCGGCTATCTGGACCGGGGAGGGCGGCTGGTGGCGGATGCTCCGCCAGTCCGCCGGGGTCCCGACGGCCTGGAGGTGCTGGTGGTCCCCGCGTCCCAGACCGCCACGGGGGCGGACATCGTCCTCACCGCCGCCGACATCGAGAACCTGCTGCGGGCCAAGGCTGCCGTCTTCGCCGGCGCCGCCCTCCTGGCCCGACGGCTGGGGATCGCCATGGGAGACATCCAGCGCGTCTACGTGGCCGGTGGGTTCGGCACCTACCTGGACGTGCGAAAGGCCATCCGCATCGGCCTCTTGCCCGACGTCCCCCCCGAGCGGGTGGTCTTCATTGGCAACGGCTCGGTGGCCGGCGCCAAGATGACCCTGCTCTCATACGAGGTGTGGCGGCGCGCCGTGGAGGTGGCGCAGAAGATGACCTACCGCGAGCTCTCCACCGACCCGGCCTTCATGGAGGAGTACGTCTCCGCCATGTTCCTGCCCCACACGGACTGTGCCCGCTTCCCCCGCGCCTGTGCGGAGCTGGGGATGCAGGTCTGAGGTGCCGGGATGCCCTTCGTCTACGCGGTGGCCGGAAAGGGAGGAACAGGGAAGAGCACTCTGGCCGCGCTGATCGTGCGCGGGCTGCGCCGGGCGGGCCGCGTCCCCATCCTGGCCGTGGACGCCGACCCCAACACCACCCTGGATGCCGCGCTGGGATTGCGACCCGCCCGCACCATCTCCGACGTCCTGGACGCCACCAGGGGGATGCGCGAGGTGCCCGGCAATATGCCGCGGACGGTCTACCTGGAGTACCAGCTGGCGGATTGCCTGGCGGAGGGACGGGGCGTGGACCTGATCGTCATGGGGCGCCCTGAAGGGGCGGGGTGCTACTGCGCCGCCAACCACCTGTTGCGGGAGCACCTGGACCGGCTGACAGCCGGCTACCCCTACGTGGTCATGGACAACGCCGCCGGCATGGAGCACCTCAGCCGGCGGACCACCCGCGACGTCGACCTCCTCCTCATTGTCAGCGCCCCTACCCCAGGCGGTCTGCGCGCTGCCCGCCGCATCCAGGCGCTGGTG
This sequence comes from Armatimonadota bacterium, assembly GCA_031459715.1. Classification (NCBI taxonomy): domain Bacteria; kingdom Bacillati; phylum Candidatus Sysuimicrobiota; class Candidatus Sysuimicrobiia; order Candidatus Sysuimicrobiales; family Candidatus Humicultoraceae; genus Candidatus Humicultor; species Candidatus Humicultor tengchongensis. The sequence continues at coordinate 27,036 of JAVKIA010000002.1, forward strand.
GGCGAGCTGGACCTGGCGGTACGGGAGATGGCCCTGGTGCTGAACCGCGCCGACGCCGTCCCCCCGAACGTCGCCCAGGAGATCGCGGCAAGCGGGCTGCGGCTGGCAGGGACCATTCCCGAGGACCCCCAGGTCGCCGCCTGCGATCTGGAAGGGCGCCCCCTGCTCGACCTCCCCGACGACGCCCCGGCCGTGGTGGCGGTGGAGACGATGCTGGCCACGGTACACGGTGCGGGGGTGGCGCGGTGAGCGTCTACTTCTCCACCTACGAGGGCCTGCGGGCACGGCTGAGCCAGCACTCCCCGGCCCGCCTGGCCGGCCGCAGCGGCGCTGTCCTCCTGGGCGAGGGCCGGCTGGCCCTGCGATGCGCCGGGCGGGACTACGTCGTCACCTATCCGGACGGGATGGTGCTGGACGCGGGGGGCGGCCCGGCGGACGTCTCCGTGGCCATCCTCCTGCTGCTCTACCTGCTGGAGGCCACGGGGGTCCTGGAGCGTGGGGAGTGGATCTCCTTCGAGCAGCTTCCCGGCGGCGCCGGCTACCTGGCCTCCTTCCGCAGCCGGGTGGTGCAGCCGATTCTGAAGACCTTCGGTCCAGCGCCGGAGCGGCTGCTTACGGCGGCGCGGGCGCTGGACGGGGAGCCCCTGACGCTGGGGGATGTGGCGGTGCGCATCCCGGCGCTGCCCCGCGTCCCCATCGCCTACGTGCTGTGGCGCGGGGACGAGGAGTTTCCCCCCAGCGTCTCTGTGGTCTTCGACGGCTCGGTGGAAGGGTATCTGGACGCGGAGGTGCTCACCGCCCTGGCCGAGCTAGTCAGCCGCCGGCTGGTCGCCGCTGCGGGAGGCGGGAAGACGTGAGCGCGGCCTCAGAGAGCGGGAAGGAGTGAGCGCATGCCTGTGGAGCTAATGCGGGAGCGCTGGCCGGGAAAGGTCTTCAGCGTGACCATCGGCGCCACCCCCGCGGAGGGGGGGACGCGGGATCGGGCGCTGACCATCGGCGGGCACACCGCCCTTCCATTCGCCGGCGACGCCCCCAGCCCTAACCGGCCGCTGGTGGCCATGGAGGTGCTGGACGCGGTGCCGCCGGACTGGCCGGAACACCTGCGGGAGCCGCTGGCTGACGTGGTGGACTCACCCGCCCGGTGGGCGCGCAAGTGCGTGGAGGTTTACGGCGCCGACCTGGTCTGCCTGCGCCTGGCCTCACCCCACCCCGACGGCCAGGACGCCCCCCCGGAGGAGGCGGTGGCCACGGTGCGGGCGGTGCTGGAGGCGGTGCCGGTGCCGCTGGTTATCCTGGGCTGCGGGCACGCCGACAAGGACAACGAGGTCTGGCCCCGGGTGACCGAGGCGGCCAGGGGCGAGCGTTGCCTGATCGGTGTGGCCGTCCCCGAGAACTACAAGACCCTGGTGGTGGCCTGCCTGGCGGACGGGCACAACGTCCTGGCCGAGGCCCCCATCGACATCAACATCCAGAAGCAACTCAACATCCTGATCACCGAAATGGGGCTGCCGCCGGATCGGATCGTCCTGCACCCCGGCACCGCCTCCCTGGGCTACGGCCTGGAGTATGAGTACTCCATCATGGAGCGCATCCGCCTGGCCGGGCTGCAGGGGGACAAGATGCTGGCCCAGCCCATGGCGGCCATCATCGGCTCTGAGGCGTGGAAGGCCAAGGAGGCCCGCCTGCCGGAGCAGGCGATGCCGGCCTGGGGCGCGGCGGCGCAGCGGGGTCCGGCCTGGGAGGCGGCTACCGCCGCCGCCTTCCTCCAGGCGGGCGCGGACATAGTGGTGCTGCTGCATCCGACGTCGGTGGCGGCGGTCAGGCGGGTGATCGCGGACCTTACCGCGGTCCCGGCGGAAGCGTAGGGAGGCGAGGAAGGTGTTTATCATCGGCGAGCGCATCAACGGCATGTTCCGCTCGGTGGCCCGGGCCATCCGGGAGCGGGACGCTGACGCCATCGCCGACCTGGCGCGTCGCCAGGTGGCTGCCGGAGCCCACGCCCTGGACATCAACACCGGCCCCACCGGTGAGGACCCGGCCGAGGTGATGACCTGGCTGGTGCAGACCGTACAGGAAGTCACCGACGTCCCCCTCTCCATCGACAGCCCCAGGCCGGCGGTCATCGCCGCCGGACTGCGCGCCTGCAGCGGGCGGGCGCTGATCAACTCCACCACCGGCGCGCGGGAGAAGCTGGATGTGCTCCTGCCTCTGGCCCAGGAGTACGGCGCGGAGCTCATCGCCCTGACCATCGATGAACGGGGCATCCCCCGCAACGCCGCGGCCCGGGCAGAGATTGCCCTGGCCATCGTGGCCCGGGCTATGGAGGCCGGCTTCCCCACCGACCGCCTCTACCTGGACCCCATCGTCCTCCCGGTGAATGCGGCGCAGGATCAGTGCCGCGAGGCGCTGGTGGCCATGACCGCGTTCCGTACCCTTTGCGAGCCCGCTCCACACATCATCATCGGCCTCTCCAACGTCTCGCAGGGGACAACCAACCGCAGCCTGATCAACCGCACCTATCTGGCCATGGCCCAGGCCTGCGGGTGCGACGCGGCCATCCTGGACCCCCTGGACCGGGACCTGATGGACGTGATGCGCACCGCCAGCATCCTGCTCAACCAGGAGATCTACTGCGAGGGCTACCTGCAGGCGCGGCCGCAGCCGGTGGAGGGGAGGTGAGCGCAGTGACCGGGCTGGCCCTGGGCAAGACGGTGGACGAGCTGGCGGTGGGCGACCGCGCCGCCATCACCAAGATCGTCACCGACGCCGACATTCACCTGTACGTGGGCATCACGGGGGACCTGAACCCCCTGTACGTGGACGAGTCTTACGCCGCCGGGACGCGCTACCGCGGGCGCATCGCCCCGGGGATCCTCACCACGGGGCTGGTGGTGGCCGTGATCAGCACCAAGCTGCCCGGACCGGGCACGATCCTGGAGCATCAGGAGTTACGCTTCACGGCGCCGGTGCGGCCGGGCGACGCCATCACCGCCTTCGTCGAGGTGGTGGAGGTCCTGCCCTCCCGGGGGCGCGCGCGCCTGCGCACCCTGTGCAAGAACCAGGACGGCGTCGTCGTGCTGGAGGGAGAGATGACCGTTTTGCCTCCGCCGCGGCCGTCCGAGATCCGGGAGCGAGGCATGGAGCCGCGGTGACCTACCAGGAGGCGCTGGCCTACATCTACGGGCTGCTGGGCGAGCGGCCGCGCACGTCCCAGCCCTACAGCCCGCTGAAGCTGGAGCGGATGCGCCACCTCTGCGCCCTGCTGGACCACCCGGAGCGGCGCTTTCCCGCGGTGCTGGTGGCCGGGACCAAGGGGAAGGGATCCACGGCGGCCATGCTGGCGGCCATGGCCCAGGCCGCCGGCCTGCGCGTCGGACTCTACACCAAGCCCCACCTGGTCGACTTCCGCGAGCGCATCCGCGTCAACGGCGAGCTGATCACCCCCCGCGAGGTGACAGCCTTGATGGCGGAGATCCCGGCGGCCATCGCCCACGGCGCGGGGGGGCCGGGCTGGCCGCCCACCTACTTCGAAGTGGCCGCCGCCCTGGCCTTCCTCCACTTCGCCCGCTGTCGCGTTGACCTGGCGGTGGTGGAGGTGGGCATCGGCGGTCGGCTGGACGCCACCAACGTGGTGGAGCCGGTGGTCGCCGTGATTACCACCATCGACTACGACCACACCGACCTGCTGGGAGACGACCTGCGGGCCATCGCCATGGAGGATGCCGGGATCATCCGCCCCCGCGGGCGCGTGGTTACAGTCCCCCAGCCACCGGCGGCGCTGCAAGCGCTGGAGGAGACCGCCGCCGCCCAGGAGGCGACGCTGGTGCGGGTCGGCCGCGAGATCCGCTACCGCACGGTGCGGGTCTCCGCCCAGGGGCTCCGCTGCACCGTCGTCGGCCGCCGGAAGCGCTACCGCAACCTGCTGGTGCCCCTGATCGGCCGCCACCAGGCTCTGAACGCGGCGGCGGCCGTGGCCGCGTCAGAGCTGCTGGGGGAGGTGGGGTTCGCCATCCCCGAGGGGGCGGTGCGCGCCGGCCTGGCCGGCTTGCGCTGGCCCGCCCGCATCGAGATCGTGCGCCGCCACCCGCTGGTGGTGGTGGACGTGGCGCACAACCCGGTCTCCTTCCGCGCGCTGCGTGCCGCCCTGGACGAGACCTTCCGCGGGCACCGCCTGGTACTGGTGATCGGCCTGTTGGGCAACAAGGACCTGGTGGGGATCGCCCGCATCATCGGTCCGCGGGCGCGCTGCGTGGTGGCTACCAGGGCGGAAGACCCGCGGACGCTGCCCGCGGCCCAGGTGGCGGAGGCGTTCCGCCCGTGGGTGCGGGAGGTGCACGTGGTGGACGATCCGGTGGACGCCGCGCGGTTCGCCATGCGCCAGGCTGCGGTCGACGATCTGGTCTGTGTCACCGGGTCGTTCCACGTGGCCGGCCCGGTGCGGGCGCACCTGAAGCGGCTGCCGGCGCCGCCCGATCTGGCCTGGAAGCGGCGGGCAGGGCGGGCCGCCGCCGGCGCCACCCCGGAGGTGGCCTAGGATGATCGTCGCCGAGCGCAAGCCCCTGGAAGCCATCCTGAAGATGATGGCTCCCTACCGGAGGGTCCTGGTAGTGGGCTGCGGCACCTGCGTTTCTGTCTGCCTGGCGGGCGGCGCGCGTGAGGTGGCTGTCCTCGGCTCCCAGGTACGCATGGCGCGCCGGCGTGCGGACAACCCCGTGGAAGTGGCGGAGGCCACCGTGCACCGGCAGTGTGACCGGGAGTTCCTCCTGCCGCTGGCCGCCCAGGTGGAGGCGGCAGAGGCGGTCTTCTCCATGGGTTGCGGCGCGGGCGTCCAGCTGCTGGCGGAGACCTTTCCCCAGCGCCGCGTCTTCCCGCTGCTGGACACCAAGTTCATGGGCGTCACCCTGCAGCCGGGGTGGTGGGCCGAGCGCTGCCGCGGTTGCGGGGAATGCGTCCTGGACCGCACCGGAGGCATCTGCCCCATTACCCGCTGCTCCAAGGGGCTGCTCAACGGCCCCTGCGGGGGATACCGCGACGGCAAGTGTGAGGTGGACCCGACGGTGGACTGCGGCTGGCTGATGATCTTCCAGCGGCTGAAGGAGCTGGACGCACTGGAATCCCTGCGCGAGATCCTGGGACCCAAAGACTGGTCCCTGGCCGCGGTAGGGCCGCCGCGGCGCGTGCTCCGCGAGGACGTCCGAATCTACGTTGAGGAGGGACCTGTATGAGCGCAGTAGCCCCGATCCCCCCTGTGATGAAGAGCGACCTGGAGATCGCCCAGGAGGCCATCCTACTGCCGGTGGTGGAGGTGGCGCGGCGGCTGGGGTTGTCCGAGGACGACCTGGACCTCTACGGCAAGTATAAGGCCAAGATCCACCTGGACGTCCTGGACCGCCTGGCGGACCGGCCCAACGGCAAGTACGTAACCGTCACGGCCATTACCCCCACGCCCCTGGGCGAGGGCAAGACCACCACGGCCATCGGCCTGGGCATGGCCCTGAACCGCCTGGGACGCAAGACCATCAACACCCTGCGCCAGCCCTCCATGGGACCGACCTTCGGCATCAAGGGGGGCGCCGCCGGCGGAGGCTACTCTCAGGCCGTGCCCATGGAGGACTTCAACCTCCACTTCACCGGTGACATCCACGCGGTGGCTGCGGCTCACAACCTCCTGGCGGCCATGCTGGACGCACACATCATGCACGGCAACGAGCTGCGCATCGACCCCTACACCATCACCTGGCCACGGGTGGTGGACATAAGCGACCGGGCGCTGCGCAACATCATCATCGGGCTGGGGACCAAGGAGGACGGCCGGCCGCGGCAGGCGGGTTTCGACATTGCCGTGGCCAGCGAGGTTATGGCCATCCTGGCGCTGGCCAAAGACCTGCGCGACCTGCGGCAGCGGCTGGGGCGCATCGTCGTGGCCTTCACCGAGGACGGAGAGCCGGTGACCGCCGAGGACCTGAAGGCGGCGGGCGCCATGGCCGTCCTGCTCAAGGACGCCCTGATGCCCAACCTCATCCAGACCCTGGAGAACACTCCGGTGATCGTGCACGCCGGGCCCTTTGCCAACATCGCCCACGGCAACAACTCCATCGTGGCCGACGCCATCGCCCTGAAGCTGGCCGACTTCGTGGTCACGGAGAGCGGCTTCGGCGCCGACTGCGGCGCGGAGAAGATGATCAACATCAAGTGCCGCTACAGCGGCCTCAAGCTCAACGCCGCGGTAATCGTGGCCACCATCCGCGCCCTAAAGATGCACGGGGGGGTGGGCCGGGTCATCCCCGGCCGGCCCCTGCCCCCGGAACTGGTCAGCGAGAACGTGGAGGCGGTGCGCCGCGGCTGCGAGAACCTGGCCAAGCACGTGGAGAACATGCGGCTGCACGGGCTGCCGGTGGTGGTGGCCATCAACCTCTTCCCCAGCGACACCGACCGGGAAGTGGAGGTGGTTCGGGAGGCGGCGCTGGCCGCAGGGGCCATGGACGCGGTGACCACCGACAACCACGCCCGGGGCAGCCTGGGTGCCCTGGAACTGGCCCGCGCCGTGATCAGGGCGGCGGAGTCGGGGGCGGAGATGCGCTTCCTCTATCCGTTGGAGGCGTCCATCAAGGAGAAGATCGAGACCATCGCCACGCAGGTCTACGGCGCGGACGGGGTGGACTACGAGCCGCTGGCGGAGCAAAAGATCAGGCTCTACACCAGGCTGGGCTACGACAGGCTTCCCATCAACATGGCCAAGACCCACCTCTCCCTCTCCCACGATCCGAACCTGAAGGGGCGGCCGCGGAACTTCCGCCTGCCCATCCGGGACATCCGGGCGTCGGTGGGTGCGGGGTTCCTCTATCCGCTGTGCGGGGAGATGCGCACCATGCCGGGGCTGCCCAAGGTCCCGGCGGCCACCAAGGTGGACCTGGACCTGGAGACGCGAAGGGTGGTGGGACTGTTCTAGAGCAGTCCACACATCTGCCGGTCGGCCCGGGGCGCGCCCAGCGGTTGCTGTGGAATCGCGGGTTCGTCCGGGATCCCGGGGGACGGGGGGCGACATGACGCTGCGGGAAGCGCTGGCCAGCGGCCGGTTCGTGGTCACGGCGGAAGCCCAGCCACCCAAGGGCACCGCCGTGGAGGAGGCCCTGCGGCAGGCGGAACAGTTGCGGGGGCGGGTGACGGCCTTCAACGTCACCGACCAGCAGAGTTCGGTGATGCGTCTGGGCTCACTCGCCCTCTGCCACCTCCTGGCGGAGCGCGGCCTGGAACCCATCTACCAGGTGACCTGCCGCGACCGCAACCGGATTGCTCTGCAGTCGGACCTGCTCAGCGCTGCGGCGCTGGGCATCGAGAACGTTTTGTGCCTCACCGGCGACCACGTGAGCCTGGGCGACCACCCCCAGGCCAAACCCGTCTTTGACCTGGACGCGGTCACCCTGCTGGTGGCGGCGCGGGCGCTGATGGAGGGACACGACCTGGCGGGCCACGAGCTGGCGGGGGCCCCGCGATTCTTCCTGGGCGCGGTGGTCAGCCCCTGCGCCGAGCCGGTGGAACCGCAACTGTTCAAGATGGAGAAGAAGGTGCGGGCGGGCGCGCAGTTCTTCCAGACGCAGGCCGTCTTCGCCCTGGATCGATTCGCCGCCTTCATGGAGGTGGCGCGGGGATTCGGGGTACCGGTGATCGCCGGCATCATCCTCCTCAAGTCCGCCCGCATGGCCCGCTTCATGAACCAGAACATCCCCGGCATCCGCGTCCCCGAGGAGCTGATCCGGGAGCTGGAGGGGAGCAAAGACCGGGAGGGGACCAGCGTGACCATCGCCGCCCGGCTGATCCGCGAGCTGCGGCTCTCCTGCGCCGGGGTGCACATCATGGCCATGGGGTGGGAGCACCTCATCCCCCGCGTGCTGGAGGCAAGTGGCCTGCCCGTCCCGGCGGAGGCGGCATGACCCGAGCGGCCCGCGGGGGGCGTGTGACGTGAGCAACCCGCCCGGAGGCGGTGTCAGGTGAGCCTGTCGGTGCCGGAAGGACAGGAGGGCGCGCCCGCGGCGGATCGCACCCTCCCGGTGGGTGCGGTCATGGTTGTGGGCGGGGGGATCGCCGGTATCCAGGCGGCCCTCGACCTGGCCGACGCGGGGATCAAGGTCTACCTGGTGGAGCGCGCCCCGGCCGTCGGCGGGCGCATGGCCACGCTGGACAAGACCTTCCCCACCAACGACTGTGCCATGTGCATCCTTTCCCCCAAGCTGGGGGCGGTGGGGCGGCATCCCAACATCGAGATCTTGACGCTGGCGGAGCTGGAACGTCTGGAGGGAGTCCCGGGGGACTTCCGCGCCACCGTGCGGCGCCGGCCCCGGTTCGTCGATCCTGCCCTGTGCACTGGCTGCGGCGACTGCGCCGCCGTCTGCCCGGTGCGGGTGCCCAGCGAGTTCGACGGCGGCCTGGCAGCGCGCACGGCCGTCTACCGGCTCTATGCGCAGGCCGTCCCCGGGGCCTACGCCATCGAAAAGCGCGGCCGCTCCCCCTGCCGCGACGCCTGCCCCATCCACCAGCGGGCGCAGGGGTACGTGGCACTGGTGGCCCAGGGGCGCTACGCGGAGGCGTTCCGCGTCATCCGCATGGACAACCCCTTTCCGGGGATCTGCGGGCGCGTCTGCAACCACCGCTGCGAGGACGCCTGCTCGCGTGGTCAGGTGGACGGGGCGGTGAACATCGCCGCCCTCAAGCGCTTCGTGGCGGACTGGGCCTACGCTCTACCCCGTCAGCCGGTGTCCCGCCTGACCCCCACGCGCGCTGAGCGGGTGGCCGTGGTGGGGTCGGGGCCCGCCGGCCTGACTGCGGCCAGAGACCTGGCGGCGCTGGGCTACGCGGTCACCGTCTTCGAGGCCCTCCCGGTGCCCGGGGGGATGATGCGCGTGGGCATCCCGGAGCACCGCCTGCCTGCGCCCATCGTCGAGCGGGAAATCGCCGACATCCTGGACCTGGGGGTGGAGCTGCGCTGCAACACCCGCGTAGGCCACGTGCGCGAGCTTTTTGCCGCCGGGTACGCCGCCGTCTTCCTGGCCACGGGGGCGCACCGCGCGCGCAGGCTGCCCCTCCCCGGCGCACACCTGCCGGGCGTGCTGGTAAGCACCGACGTCCTGCAGAACCACCGCCTGGGCAAGCCCGTACCCCTGGGCCAGCGGGTGCTGGTGCTGGGCGGCGGCAACGTGGGCTTCGACGTGGCCCGCACCTGCCTGCGGCTGGGCGCGCGGGAGGTGCACGTGGCCTGCCCGGAGGCGCGGGAAGCGATGCCGGCGCACCCGTGGGAGATTGCGGCGGCCGAGGAGGAAGGCGTGCAGGTCCATCCTTCGACGGCGTTCGTCCAGGTCGTCGAGCAAGACGGTCGCGCGACCGGCCTCCTCTGCCGCCGGGTCCGCTCCATGCACTTCGACGAGGCGCGGCGCCTCCACCTGGAGGTGGTCGAGGGCAGCGAGCACCTGCTGGAGGCGGACACCATCGTTTTCGCCATCGGCCTGGCCCCGGACCTGGACCTGGTGCGGGGGCTGGAGGGGATCTCCACCACGCCCTGGGGGTCGCTGCAGGTGGACCCGCTCACCCAGGCCACCGGGTATCCGGGCCTCTTCGCCGGCGGGGACGTGACCACGGGGACGGCCTTCGTCGTGGACGCCATCGCCGCCGGCCACCGGGCGGCGCGGGGCATTGATGCCTACCTGCGGGGCATCGCCCTCCAGCCCGAACAGGCCGTCCGGGTGGCGAAGCTGACCCCTGAGGAAATAGCCACGCGCCTGGCCCGCGGGCAGATCCGGCGGCAGCCGCGCCTGGCCGTGCACGTCCTGCCGCCGGAGGTGCGGCGCGCCTCCTTCATGGAGGTGGAACGGGGCTTCACGGAGGAGGAGGCGCGGCGGGAGGCCTCGCGCTGTCTGGCCTGCGGTGTCTGCGCCGAGTGCCTGGAGTGCGTCCTGGCCTGCAAACGGAACGCCATCAACCACGCCGAGCAGGAGCGAGTGGAGACCTACCGGGTGGGCGCGGTCATCCTCGCCGCCGGGGTGGAGCCCTTCGATGCCCTCCAAGCGGAGGCCTACGGGGTGGGTCGCTTCCCCAACGTCCTGGTCGGGCCACAGTTCGAACGGCTGCTTTCCGCCTCCGGCCCCACCCAGGGCCACATCCGGCGTCCCTCCGACGGGACGGAACCGAAGCGCATCGCCTTCCTCCAGTGCGTCGGGTCCCGCGACCAGCGCACCCGCTACTGCTCCGCGGTGTGCTGCATGTACGCCACCAAGGAGGCGATGCTGGCCCGCGAGCACCTGCCGCAGGCCCAGGTGACCGTCTACTACGCCGACATGCGCGCCTTCGGCAAGGGCTTCGACGCCTACGTGGAGCGGGCGAAGCAGCAGGGTGTCCGCTACGTGCGCACGCGAGTGGCGGTACTGCGGGAAGACCCGCGGACGAGGAACCTGCGCTTCCGCGTGGAGGAGAACGGGAAGGTGCGGGAGGAAGAGGCCGACCTGGTGGTCCTCTCCGTGGGCCTGACCGCCCCCCGCGGTGCCGCGGAGCTGGCCCGCACCGCCGGGGTCGACCTGAACCAATACGGCTTCGCCGCCACCGCCTCTCTGAGTCCTGTGCGCACCTCACGCCCGGGGGTCTTCGTCGCCGGGGGGTTCCGCGGCCCCAAGGACATCCCCGACTCGGTGGTGGAGGGCAGCGCCGCCGCCGCAGCGGCCCTGGCGCTCCTGGCGCCGGCGCGCGGCACGCAGATCAACCCCAAGGTCTACCCGCCGGAGATGGTGCTGGACCCACAGCCGCGCATCGGCGTCTTTGTCTGTCACTGTGGCTCCAACATCGCCGGAGTGGTGGACGTGCAGGGCCTGGCCGCTTCTGCCCGCACGCTGCCCGGAGTGGTGCTGGCGGAGACCTCCCTGTACAATTGCTCCGCCGACAGTCTGGAGCGGATCAAGCAGGCCATCGCCGCAGACCACCTCAACCGGGTGGTGGTGGCCAGCTGCACCCCCCGAACCCACGAGCCCATCTTTCGCCAGGCGCTGCGCGAGGCCGGGCTGAACCCCTACCTCTTCGAGATGGCCAACATCCGTGACCAGTGCAGCTGGGTGCACGGGGCCGACCCGGCTGCGGCCACGGAGAAGGCGCGGGCCCTGATCGCTGCGGCGGTGGCCCGGGCGGCGCGACTCGCCCCGCTGCACAAGGTCCCCGTGCCCGTGCGGCACGAGGCCCTGGTCATCGGCGGGGGGATCGCCGGACTCACCGCCGCGCTCAACCTGGCCGACCAGGGCTTCCCGGTGACGGTGGTGGAGCGGGAGCCCGCGTTGGGCGGGCGGCTGCGGGCTCCTCTGGTAACCTGGGACGGCTCCCACCCGGGGAGCGCGCTGCAGGCCCTGGTCGACCGGGTGACGGCCCACCCTCTGATTACGGTGCTCACCGGGCACCAGGTGGTCGCCTCCCGGGGCACGGTGGGTAACTTTGAGACCGCGGTGGCCGGGCCGGGGGGCGAGCGGGTCCTAAGACACGGAGCGACCATCGTGGCCACGGGCCTGCGGGAGTGGCGGCCGGTCCCCTACGGCGTGGGCGAGGACCCGCGAGTGCTCACCCTGGCGGAGTTCGAGCGCGAGCTGGCCGGGGCGGCGCCGCCGGACGGCGGCGCCGCCGCATCGGTGGTCATGCTGCTGTGCGCCGGGCCGTGGGATCGCATGCCCTTCTACTGCAGCCGCACCTGCTGCGCCCAGTCACTGGCCGCTGCGCTGGCTTACCGCCGCGCCCACCCGCAGGCTTCGGTAGCTATCCTGGCGCGCGAGATCCGCACCTACGGGTTCGGGGAGGAAGTCTACCTGGAGGCGCGCCGCGCCGGCGTCCAGGTCTTCCGCTACGCGCCGGACGACCCGCCGCAGATCTCCCGCACGCCGCAGGGGATCACGGTGACGGTGCGCGACCAGACCCTGGGGGAGGAGGTCACCCTGAAGGCGGACCGGCTGATCATCTCCCCTGCGTTGATACCCGCAGAAGGCGCGGACGAGCTCTCCACGACCTTCAAAATCCCTGCGACCGCGGAAGGCTTCTTCCTCGAGGCCCACGTGAAGCTGCGCCCTGTAGACTTCGCCAGCGAAGGGCTCTTCCTCTGCGGGGGGGCGCACTACCCCAAGCCCGTGGGGGAGGCCGTCGCCAGCGCCCTGGCCGCCGCTGCCCGCGCGGGGACGCTGCTGTGGCGGGACAGCCTGGAGGTGGGGGGCGTGGTGGCCACGGTCGACCGGGACCGCTGCACCTCCTGCCTGACCTGCCTGCGCCTGTGTGCCTACGACGCCGTCTCCTTCGACGGAGACGGCATTGCGGTGGTCGACCCGGCGCGCTGTCAGGGGTGCGGTCTGTGCGTGGCCGCCTGCCCCGGGGCCGCCCTTACCCTGACCCACTACACGCGGGAGCAGATGCTGGCCAAGATCGACGCGCTCCTGGGGGCGCCGGAGGCCGCCCATGCCAGCTGAGCCGCAGATCGTCGCCTTCTGCTGCTTCTACTGCGCCTACGCTGCGGCCGACCTGGCCGGCGTGATGCGCCTCTCCTACCCGCCCAATGTGAGGGTCGTCCTCCTGCCGTGCACCGGGGCGATCGACCCCCTCTACGTCCTGCGGGCCTTCGAGGACGGCGCCGACGGGGTCTTCGTCGCCGGGTGCCTGGAAGGACAGTGCCACTACCAGGTGGGCAACCTGCACGCAAAGAGCCGGGTGCAACGCCTGAAGGCCCTGCTGGACGAGGCCGGCATCGGTGGAGAGCGCCTGGAGATGTTCAACCTCTCCTCGGCGCAGGGGCCGCGCTTCGCCGAGGTGGCCAGGGAGATGACCGCGCGCATTACCGCGCTGGGGCCCTCGCCCCTGAACCGGGCGCGGGCGGAGGTGGCGCCGTGAGCACTTTAGGGGTTACCACCACTGGACGTGCTGCTGCCCCTGGTGGGGCTGCTACAACCGGGCCTGGACGCCCCGGGCTCTCTTTGGCCGAGGAGGTCCGCCGGGAGAGTGGCCAGGACCTCTCGCTCTGCTTCCAGTGCAAGGTCTGTACCAGCGGCTGTCCGCTGGCCGGAGTCATGGATCTGGCCCCCCACGCCGTGGTGCGCGCGCTGCAGCTGGGGCGGGAGGAGCGGCTGCTGGCCGCCAACAGCTTCTGGATCTGCGCCTGCTGCCAGGCCTGCACGGCCCGCTGCCCCCAGGGGATCGACCTGGCCCGGGTCATGGACGCGCTGCGCATGGCGGCCAGGCGACGGCGCGTGCGCGCCGCCGTGCCGGAAGCGCCCATCTTCACCCAGGCGGCGGTGCGCTCCATCCACCTCTTCGGCCGCCTCTACGAGGCCGGCGTGGGGCTGGAGATCAACCTGCGCACCCGCCGCCCCCTGCGCCAGCGACAGATGGCCCTGCGCATGCTGCGCGCGGGGAAGCTCCGCCTCCTCCCCGAGCGGGCGGGCCGCGCGGTGCGCCGTCCGGCCCCGGCAGGGGCCATCGCCTACTACCCCGGCTGCGCCCTGCACGCCAGCGCCCGCGAGTACGACATTTCCGCCCGGGCCACCTGTGCGGCCCTGGGCCTGCAGCTCCAGGAGATCCAGGGGTGGCGCTGCTGCGGGACCACCGCCGCGCACCAGTGGTCGCACCGGCTGGCCGTGGAGCTGCCGCTGGCGAACCTGGCGCTGGCGGCGCGGGACGGCTTCTCCACCGTTACCGCCCCCTGCGTGGCCTGCTTCTCCCGCCTGCGCCACGCCCAGGCTGAGGTCCCGGATCGGGCTCCCAGCGGGCTGCGGGTCCAGCACCTGCTGCACACCTTCCTGGAAGTCGGGACGGCAGCCATCCGCTCCCGGGTGAGGCGGCCGCTGCGCGGGCTGCGCGTGGCCTGTTACTACGGGTGCCTCCTCACCAGGCCGCCGCAGGTTACCGGGGCCACCCACCCGGAGAACCCCAGGGAGATGGAGGAGCTGGTCGAGGCTCTGGGAGCGGAGGCGGTGTCCTGGTCGTACAAGACCGAGTGCTGCGGCGCGGGGCATGCACTGGTGCGGCCGGACCTGGTCGTCGACCTGGTCGGCCGTATCCTCGCCGACGCCCAGGCGGCCGGCGCGGAGGCGCTGGCGGTGGCCTGCCCTCTGTGCCAGCACAACCTGGACGTCCGCCAGGAGGAGGCGGTGCGCGTTGCTGAACTTCCTGCCATGCCGGTCTTCTTCTTCACGCAGCTGGTGGCTCTGGCCTTCGGTCTGGAGACACAGGCGGCGCTGGACCGGCTGCTGGTGGACCCTCGGCCGCTGCTGCGTATGCGCGGGCTGATCTGAGGAGGCGAGTATGTACCCCGAGATGTCCGTCGACGCGTTCCTGGCCCGGCTGGCCTCGGCGGACCCCGAGCCAGGCGGAGGGGCGGCGGCCGCGCTGACTGCGGCCACGGGTGCGGCCCTGGTCAGCATGGTGGCCAACCTGACGCTGGGCAAGGAGAAGTTCGCAGCGGTGCAACAGGAGATGGAACAGGCGCGCAGCCGGGCCGAATCCCTGCGCGCCGCCCTGCTGGCGGCCGTCGACCAGGACGCCGAGTCCTTCCGGCGGGTGATGGATGCCTACCGACTGCCGCGTCAGACCGAGGAGGAGAAGGCTGCGCGCAAGCAGGCCATCCAGCAGGCCCTGCGCCAGGCCACGGCTGCGCCCCGGGAGGTGGTCCGGCTGTGCCGCGAGGTGGCGGGCTGGAGCCGGGAGACCGCGGAGAAAGGGAACCCGCAGGTGATCACCGATGCCGCCATTGCCGGTGTCCTGGCCGAGGCGGCCGCGCAGAGCGCCGCGCTGAACGTGCGCATCAACCTGGGACCGATCGGTGATCCGGCCTTCACCGAACCCCTGTGGGCGGAGATCCAGGAGGACCTGGAGGCGATCCGGAGCGTGCGCGACCAGGTGCTGCGGTTCACCTACGAGAAGCTGGGGTGAGGAGCGTGGCGGACGTCATCGACGGGGCGGCTATCGCCGAGGAGCTGAAGGCGGAGCTGCGGGCGGAGGTGGCGGCGCTGGCAGAGCGGGACACCACTCCCGGTGTGGCTACGGTGCTGGTGGGTGAGGACTACGGGGCGAAGATGTACCGCCGCCAGATTGAGCGCCTGGCGGCAGAGGTAGGGCTGGCCTACCGCGACGTCACCCTGCCCGGGCAGTCGCCCCTGGAGGACGTTCTGACCAGTGTGCGCGCCCTCAACCAGGACCCGGGGGTGCACGGGATCCTCCCTCTGCGGCCCTTGCCCAAAGGGATGGAGGGGCCGGTTCTGGAGGCCCTCCACCCGGCCAAGGACATCGACTGTCTACACCCCATCAACGCGGGCAGGCTGGCCCTGGGCCAGCCCTCCGTCTACCCGGCCACCCCCTGGGCCTGCTATGTGCTCCTGGAGCGGTACTTCGCCCGGAAGGGTCTGGACCCGAAGACCGTCTTCGAGGGCAAGGAGCTGGTCATCGTGGGGCGCAGCAACATCGTGGGCAAGCCGGCCTACTTCCTGGCCCTGGAGCGCAACGCCACCACCACCACCGTCCACTCCTTCACCTGGCGGGCCGGCAACCTGCCGGCGCACACGCGGCGGGCGGACATACTCATCGTGGCCATGGGGAAGGCGGAGTTCATCAAAGGCGACATGGTGAAGCCCGGGGCGGTTGTGGTGGACGTGGGGATCAACATGATCCCTGTGCTGGACGCATCCGGCAATCCCGTGGTGGACGAGAAGGGACGCCCCAGGCGCAAGACGGTGGGCGATGTGGCCTTCGAGGAGGTGAAGGAGGTGGCCGGGGCCATCACCCCGGTGCCCGGAGGCGTGGGCTCGGTGACCAACGTCCTGCTGATGAGGAACGTCGTACGGGCAGCGGCCGCGGCTGCCGCCGCGGCGCAGGTGGGTGGACGATGACGGCTACGGCTGAGGTCGCAGAGCTGAGCCAGGCCGCGCGCCAGGAGATCCTCCGACTGAGCGAGCTTTACCAGCAGCCCCGCTCCGCCCTGCTCCCGGCACTCTTCGTGGCTCAGGCGGAGTCGGGATACCTCTCGCCCCCGGCGCTGGCAGCCGTTGCCCAGACGCTCAACCTGCCCCTGGCCCAGGTGGTCTCTGCGGCTTCGTTCTACAACCTCTTGACCCTGCGACCCGCAGGGCGCAAGACCGTCCGCGTCTGCACCAGCATCTCCTGCATGCTCGCCGGCTGCACGGCCATACTGGAGTGCCTGCAGGACACACTGGGGATCCGTACAGGCCAGACCACTCCGGACGGAGAGTTCACACTGCAGGTTGCAGAGTGTCTGGCCGCCTGTAACGAAGCCCCGGTGTTGATGCTGGACGAGGAGCTGTGGGCAGGGGTGAAGGCGGAGGAGGTGGCCGGGATCCTCGGCGGCCGTGCCGGACGGGCGCCCAGACCGGGACCGTCATTGGGAGGCAGGCGCCCTCCAGATGGGTCGATCCTGCTGAAGTGGATCGGCGATGGTTCTGGGCGCGACCTGGACGCCTACTGCCGGGCGGGCGGCTACGAAGCGGCTCGCCGCGTGGCCACCGAGCTGACTGCGGACCAGGTGATCGAACAGGTGACGGCCTCCGGCCTGCGGGGCAAAGGAGGTGCCGGATTTCCTGCCGGACAGAAATGGAAGTTCATCCCGCGAACGGCGCCAGTCAAGTTCCTGGTGGCCAACGGCGACGAGGGGGAACCCGGCACCTTCAAGGACCGGACGCTGCTCGAGGGGTGCCCGCATCTGTTGATCGAGGGTATCCTGATTGCCGCAGTGGCCATTGGCGCGGCCAAGGCATATGTGTACCTGCGCGGGGAGTTCGCCGCCGGTCGCCGGCTGCTGGAGAACGCCCTGGCCCAGGCCCGTGCCGCCGGCTTCGTCGGGAACGGCATCTTCGGCAGCCCCCACTCGGTGGAGATCGTGGTCCACTCCGGAGGCGGTGCCTACATCGCCGGCGAGGAATCGGCGCTGCTGGAGTCCCTGGAGGGCCGCCCGGCCCTACCGCGGGTCCGGCCTCCGTTCCCGGCGCAGGCCGGGTTCTACCGCCAGCCGACGCTGGTCCACAATGTGGAGACTCTATGTCACCTCCCTGCGATCATCACGCTGGGGCCGGAGCGCTACAGGTCGCTGGGACCTCCCGCCTTGTTCTCTGTGAGCGGTTGCGTGGCCCGGCCCGGGGTGTATGAAGCGCCGCTGGGGGTGACCCTGCGCTCGCTGACCTTCGACTACGCCGGTGGCCTGCGCCCCGGACGCCGCTTCAAGGCGGCATTCCCCGGAGGGCCGTCCACCATGCTGCTGACCGAGGCGGACCTGGACATCCCGCTGGACTACGACAGCCTGCGCCGGGCCGGCAGCATGCTCGGCTCGGCCGCTGTGATCGTCATGGATGAAGCCACAGACATGGTGCGGGTTGCGGCGCGCGCGGCCCAGTTCTACCGTCACGAGTCATGCGGCAAGTGCACCCCCTGCCGCATCGGGACCCAGCAGATGGCCCGCCTCCTTGGCGGGATCGTTGAGGGCCAGGGGCGGCCCGGGGACCTGCAACGTCTGGAGGGACTCGCCCGCAGCCTGCGCCTGACCTCTCTCTGCGGGCTGGGGCAGACGGCAGGCAACGCGGTCGGGGGCACCCTGCGGCATTTTCCGGAGGAATATGCGCACTATGTCCGCGGTCACGCCTGAACCGATGCGGTAGGAAGAAGGTTGAGAGGAGATGGCCATGCTCACCCTGACCATCGACGGGAGGACCGTTGCGGTCCCTCCCGGGACAACCATTCTGAAGGCGGCGCTCGACGCAGGCATTGACATCCCGCACCTCTGTCATCACCCGGAACTGAGCCCCTGGGGCGGCTGTCGTCTGTGCCTGGTCGAGATCCAGGGGCAGCCTGCACCTGTGACCAGCTGCGGGCTGCAGGTGAGCGAGGGGATGGTGGTGACCACGCACAGCGAAGAGCTGCAGGCCCACCGCAAGCAGGTCTTGGACCTGCTGCTCTCCGACCACCCCCTCCGCTGCCTGGTCTGCGAGAAGGCGGGCAGGTGCGAGCTGCAGCGCTACGCCTACCAGTTCGGACTGGCCGATAGCACCTACCCTAGGGAACTGTCGCGGACGCTGCGCCAGGAGGACAATCCCTTCTTCCTGCGCGACCACCAGTACTGCATCCTGTGCACCCGCTGCGTGCGCGTCTGTGATGAGGTGGTGGGCGCCGAGGCTATCGCCTTCTCCCAGCGCGGATTTCCGGCCTATGTGGCCACCCCCTTTGACCGCCCCCTGGCGGAGACCCCCTGTACTTTCTGCGGTAACTGCGTGCAGGTCTGCCCCACCGCAGCCCTGCTGCCGGTGGGGCGGATCGGAAAAGGACGAGAGTGGGAACTCACCCGCACCCGCACCGTCTGCAGCTACTGCGGCACCGGCTGCGGTATCGAGGTGGCCACGCGCCGCGGGGAAATCGTCTACGTCTCCGGCTACCCCCAGGCGCCGGTCAACGGGGAGTTCCTCTGCACCAAGGGGCGGTTCGGACTGGACTTCGTCAATCACCCCGACCGGCTGCGCCGCCCGTGGGTGCGCCGGGACCTGGCCTACGCGGTCGGGCTGACCGCGGAGCCCCCGCCGGCGGAACTGGAGCGTTCCCCCCTGGAGCGCCTCCCCGGGCTGGCCCAGACCCATATCGAGGTGGACTGGGAGACCGCCCTGGACCTGGTGACAGAGCGGCTGGTGCAAGTGGTGCAGCGGAGCGGGCCCGATGCCGTGGGCGGGGTGGGCTCGGCGCTGTGCACCAACGAGGACAACTACCTCCTCCAGAAGCTGTTGCGCGCGGGGGTCGGCACCAACAACGTCGACCTCTGCGCCCGTCTCTGACACGCCCCTTCGGTGGCCGGTCTGGCCGCCGCATTCGGAAGTGGGGCGATGACCAACTCCATCCGCGAGATCCGGGACGCAGACTGCATCCTGGTCATCGGCTCCAACACCGGCGAGTCCCACCCCGTGGTCTCCTACGAGGTGGTGCGGGCGGTGCGCCGCGGGGCCACCCTCATCGTCATCGACCCGCGCAGGATCAGCCTGGCCCGCCACGCCACCATGCACCTGCGTCCTGCCCCGGGCACCGACCATGCCCTCTACCTGGGGATGCTCCATGCCATCGTCACCAACGACTGGTGCGACCGCGCCTTCATCGCCGAGCGCACCGAGGGGTTCGGCCAGCTGGTGGAGTCGCTCCGGCCCTGGACCCCACAGGCGGCCAGCGCCCTCTGCGGGGTGCCCCCGGAGCAGATCGTGGAGGCAGCGCGCCGTTACGCCCTGGGGTTGCGCCGGCAGCTCTCAGGCGATGGCTCCGCGCCCCCATCCCGGGGCGCCTCCACCATCCTCTACGGCATGGGGATCACCGAGCGGTCCAACGGGACCGAACTGGTAAAGACGCTGGCCAACCTGGCCATGGTCTCCGGACAGGTGGGACGACCGTCCACCGGGGTCAACCCGCTGCGCGGGCAGAACAACGTGCAGGGCGGCTGCGACATGGGGGTGATGCCCACCGCCTTTCCCGGCTACCAGAAGGTGGAGGACCCCCAGGTGCGCGCCAAGTTTGCCCGGGCCTGGAGCCGGCGGCCGCGCACCGCGCCGCTGGACCTGCCTGCCCTGCCCGGGCTTACCTATGTAGAGATGGTTCGCGCTGCCGCCGCAGGGCAGATTAAAGCGCTGTACGTTATGGGCGCCAATCCGGTGATGACCCTCCCCGACTCGCGGTTCGTGCAGCGGGCGTTGCGCGCGCTGGACTTCCTGGTGGTGCAGGAGATCTTCCCCACGGAGACGGCCCAGCTCGCCCATGTGGTCCTCCCTGCCTCCTCCTTCGCCGAGAAGAGCGGCACCTTCGTCAACACGGAGCGGCGTTTCCAGCTCCTCCGCCCGTTCCTCTCTCCACCGGGGGAGGCTCGGCTCGACTGGGAGATCATCGCCGAAGTGGGACGCCGCCTGGGGCGGCGGTTGCGCCGCCCGGTGCGCTGGGACTACCCCAGTGCGGCGGCGATCATGGAGGAGGTCGCCACGCTCTGCCCGCTGTTCGGGGGCATCAGCCACGAGCGCCTGGAAAAGGGAGGCCTGCAGTGGCCCTGCCCCAGCCCGGACCACCCGGGCACGCCCTTCCTGCACCGGGGGCAGTTCACCCGCGGCCGCGGGAGGTTCCACGTAACGACGCCCGCCCCTCCCTTCGAGGCCACCGACGCCGAGTACCCGCTGGCGATAAGCAGCGGCCGGATCCTCTATCACTACGACAGCGGGGCCATGTCCCGCCGGGCCGCGCCTCTGGCCTGGCGGGAGCCGCGGGCCTACGCGGAGATCCACCCTGCCGACGCAGCCAAGGCCGGGGTGCGCGACGGCGAGTCCTGCGTGATCACCACCCGGCGGGGCAGCATCCGGGTGCAGGCTCGCGTCAGCGAGGTGGTCCGCCCGGGGATGGTGTACCTGCCGTTCCACTTCCGCGAAGGGCCGGCTAACCTGCTGACCCACGCGGACGGCCTGGACGCCGGTGCCAAGACGCCCGAGTACAAGTTCACCGCGGGCCGGCTGGAGGGGCCTCCCGCACCGGGTGGAGAGCCACCGGGCGGAGACCAGCCGGTGGACTGACAGCCCTCCCCTGAAGTTCCCTTCAGGTTCCACAGCTCCGTCGCCGGTCTGACGACGACGCTGGTGGGGCATATGCGTGTGGTGCGGACTGTGGAGCGCGACGGGCAAGGAGAAGGATTCAGCAGCCTGGAGCTGGTGCTGGCCCTGGCGCTGCTCGCCCTGGCGCTGGTCATCCTGGTCCCGCGGCTGTCGCCCCGGCCTCTCTACCTGACCGCGGACGCGCAGGAGCTCGCGGCCAACCTGAAGGTGGCACGCAGCTTCGCCATGAGCCGTTCCACGCACTACCAGGTGCGTGTGGCCAGCACCACTCAGTACGTGCTGGAGCGTGGAGAGCTGACAGGCAGCGTGTGGACGTTCCCCGTGATCGAGCGCACGGTGACGCTGCGGCCGGGGGTTACCTTCAGCGGCGCAGACGTGGGCAAGGCGGTCAGCTTCGACAGCCGGGGCCGGGTGGTCGGGCCGGAGGTGACTTTCACCCTGGCCGACGGAGCGCGGGGTTGGACGCAGCAGGTCGTGGTGCGGGTAACCGGGCTGGTGGAGGTGCCATGAGGCGGGGCAGGCGGCGGCCCGGCCAGGGGGGATTTACCGTCCTGGAGGTGCTGCTGGCGCAGCTGGTCTTCGCCTTCGTGGTCGCCTCCACGGCGGCGCTGCACCTGGCCGCCATGACCCAGGGGGCGGTCAGCCGCCGCGCGGTGGAGGCGGCGGCGCTGGCCCAGGAGGAGCTGGAGCAGATCCGGGACATGCCCTACAACCAGATCCTCTCGGTGGGCCCGACACCGCGTACGGTGGGCGCGCACACTTACGTGCTGGAGCGTGTGGTCACGACCGATGATCCGGCGGCCAACATGAAGCGCATCCGGGTCATAGTCACCTGGAACATCCGAGGATCACGGACCTATGTGGCGGAGACGATCTTCACCAGCCTGGCCCAGTAGACCACAGGGCGGCTACACCCTGGCCGAGGTCATCGTGGCCCTGGTGCTGGGCTCGACGGTGGCGGTGGCCGCCGTGGGGGGCTACATCTTCGCCAGCGGTTCCTGGCAGGAGCAGCGGCAACGGCTGGAGACCCAGCAGAACCTGCGGGCGGCCATCGACCTGCTCTCCCGGGAGCTGCGCCTGGCCGGCGCCTGCCTCCCCACCGCCGGCCCAGTCAACATCCGGCCGCTGACGGGAGCGGACAACGGGACCACGGACACAATCACCGTGCGGGCCAACGTGCGCTGCGCCATAGGCTCGCTGACCGGCGCCGTCGCCGCCGGAGCCACCGTCCTGGTCCTGGACACGGTGGCGGAGTTCGTGCCGGGGATGCAGATCTACGTGCTGCACGCCGACACCACCACGGGCGAGTACGCCCAGGTAAACAGCGTCGACCAGACCGCCAACAGGCTGACCCTGCAGGCCCCTCTGAACCAGGGCTACCCGAAGGACAGCTCCGTCTACGGGGCGGAGGCCCAGACGTTCGCCATCGGCAGCGCCGGGACGGTTCCCGTGCTCACGGTGGCCACGGCCCTGGGCAGTCCGCAGCCGGCCGTCGAGGGGATAGAACGGCTGGACATCCGCTATGTGCTGAACAGGAACTGCTCCCCCGGCCCCTGTGACCTGGTCGATCTGCCCACCAGTGAGAGCGAGTGGTCCCTGGTGAGGGCCATCCAGCTGGACATCGGGGCGCGGTCCCCCCGGCCCATCTCCGGCGGCTTCTACCGGCTCAGCCAGAGCATCGAGGTCAAGCCCAGGAACTTCCTGTTCTAGGAGGCGGAGACGGATGGTGACATCCTGGCGCGGAGAGAACGGAGCGGCGATGGTGACCGTCCTGCTGGCAATCCTCATCCTGGCCGCCATAGGCGTCTTCGTGGTCATTGCCGTTGACCGCAACAGCGAGGTGCAGACGGCGTTCACCAGGAGCGTGGCCGGGTTCTACGCTGCGGAAGCAGGCCTCAACCGGGGGGCGGCCGACGCACGCAACACCTTTCTCGGGTTCGACGTGCCCGCCACCTGCGCACCCTCCAGCTTCACCATCAACCAGCGCACGGTCACCTACGAGCTGAGCGGCTGCGGGCAGTCGCCGGCAGTAGTCCAGGTGCCGGCGGGCGAGCCCTTCGAAGGCCTGAACGCCCTGCGCTACATCTATAACCTCCGCTCCCAGGCCGACAACAGCGCCGGCTTCACCGAAGCCATTCTCCGCCTGCAGTTCGAGGTGCGGCTGATCCCCATGTTCCAGCTGGCCGCCTTCTATAAGGAAGACCTGGAGCTGACCGTGGGCCCGCCCATGGTGATCAACGGCCGCATCCACACCAACAAGGACATGTACCTGAACACCGAGAGCTGCAGCCCGGGAGCGCAGATTCTGGGGCAGGTCACCGTAGTGGGAGAGCTGTATCGCGGGCGGAAGGACGACCTGACCTACAACAATTCGGGCAAGGTCTGGATTGCCAACCCCGACGGCAGCCTGCGCATCCTGGGCCGGACCGGTCCCGGAGACACCACCTGCGCCAGCATCACCACGCGGCTGGTCCCTGAGGCGGAGGCGGCCCTGTGGAACGGCCGGGTGCGGGTTGACCTGCGGGACGTGGCCATCCCCGGGCAGAACGACCTGCTATGCGCCCCCTGGAGTTGCCCGGCCGGCACCTCCCCCGGCTCGTACTGGCAGGAGGCGGACCTGCGCCTAGTCCTGAACACCACGCGCACGGAGAAGCTGGACCCGGACAACCCTTCCGCTCCCGGACCCGCACTCTACGCCCTGGAGGTGTACAACGCCGACGGCACGGTGAACGCGGCCCTGACCACCCTGCTGCGGCGCTTCGCCCGCGACGTCCCCGGTGGCATCACCTACAGCGACATCCCCACCGACCCTACCTGTGTCAGCGGCTCCTCGTGCGAGGGGCGCTACGACTCCTACAACGACTACGCCGTCCCCTTTCCCCGGGCCGGCGTCAACGGCTGCACGGCCGACCGCGACCCCCGGCAGGTCATCTCCGCGACCAACTTCTGCAACGACTTCCGCTACGGGGGGTTCTACAACTGGCGGGAGCGCAAGCCCGTCCTCATGCTCAACATCGACTGGACGAAGCTGGAGGAGTGGAACCTCATCCAGCCTGCGGGTAGCCGCCTCTTCGACCCCAACGACACCACCGACGGCGGGCTGGTCATCTACGCCTCGGTGCGCGGGGCCAACTCCGCCGGGGTCAACGGCTACGGGGTGCGCTACTATGACGCGCAGCGGCTGCGCCGCGGCGATACGGATCGGGGGGTCACCTTTGCCAGCGACCAGGCTGTCTACGTCATGGGCAACTTCAACTGCCGGGCACCCGGGGTGGTCAGCGACTCGGTGCCGGCCACCTGCGGTGGCAACGGGAAGAAGCCGGCGGCGGTGGTGGGTGACACCCTGAACGTCCTCTCCTGCGCCTGGGTCGACCCCTCGGGGACGGGCGCCTGCCGACCCGTCTTCAACAACGGCGTGAACGAGGGGGGATCACCCTACCGTCCCCTGGACGAGCGCAGCACCACCAGCCGTCCCAGCAACAAACCCGGTGCAACGCAGACCTTCGTCAACGCCGCCTTCCTCGCCGGCAACGACATCACCACCTGCCCGGGGAATCCCGGCGGCCGGGACTGCCAGCGCGACTACTACAGCGGGGGGCTGGAGAACTACCCCCGCTTCCACGAGACCTGGTCCGGGGCCCGCTTCTGGTACGAGGGCTCCTTCGTGGCCATCGACACGCCCAAGCACACCTGCTTCACCTACAATGCCGGGCTGACCTCCACCGACGATCCCTCCTTCTCCTGCCGGACCTACCAGCTCAACGGTCGCTGGCTGCAGGGCTACTGGCGCATGCAGGAGTACTACGGCTACAGCCCGCCGCCGCGGCGCTGGTTCTACGACGTCAGCTTCAACGACGCGGCCAACCTGCCGCCGCTCTCCCCGCGGTTCGTCTCGCTGCGGCAGCGTTTCTTCACCGAGGAGTTCCGCTAGCTACGAAGCGGTCCCGGGCGCCTTCCTGCTGGCGAGGGGAGGAATCCGTCTACGCGGCCTGCAGCGCGGGGACCCGGACAGCGCGGGCGCGGGCCCCAAGCAGAGCGCGCACCACCAGCTCCATCAGGCCGGTGACCTCGACAGCCAGACCGTAGTGACTGCTCAGGTCGCGGATCTGCAGGAAGCAGTTCTCGCAGGAGGTGGCCACCAGCGGTGCGCCCGCCGCCATGATCTGCTCGGCCTTCTTCCGCCCGGCGCGCAGCCGCCTCTCCTCGTACTCGGGGACGGCCACCAGCCCGCCGCCCCCGCCGCAGCAGTAGGCCTCGGCGCGGCTGGGGGTCATCTCGCGGAACTCCTGCACCGCCGCCCGCAGTACCACCCGCGGCTCCTCCAGCAGCCCGCCCTTGCGGGCCAGGTTACAGGAGTCGTGATAGGTCACCGGGAGGGGGTTGGCCGAGGGGTCCAGGCGCAGCCGGCCTTCCCGGATGTACTCCGCCAGGAGCTCGACGATGCTGCGCACCCTGAAGGGGAACTCCCCGCCGAACCAGCCGGGAGCCTCCCAGCGCAGCGCGGCGTAGGCGTGGCCGCACTCGGTGAGGACCACCTGCCGCACGCCCAGGTGCGTGGCCTCGTCCACGATGCGCCGGGCGATGGCCCTGGCCTTCTCTGGATCGCCCAGGAAGACACCGTAGTTGGAGGCCTCGAAGGCCGAGAGGGTCCAGTCCGCGCCGGCGGCATGAAAGATGATCGCCGCCGGCACGATGGTGTGCGCGCCTGAGAGGGCCACGTAGAGGATATCGGCGCCCTGCCGCTCCAGGGAAATGCGCAGCGCAGGGTCGCCCAATTGCTCCTGCGCCTGCTGCTCCAGGTCGGCCACGATCTCCCTGTAGATCTCCCGGAAGACCTGGACGTTTTCGCCGCGGGCCACGGCGGCGTCCGCCAGCTGGACCAGCATCTCCGGTGCCTTCCCCGCCGCGGCCAGCATCGCCCGCGCCGCCTTCATGATCAGCGCCGTATCCACGCCCAGCGGGCAGTTCATGGCACAGCGCTGGCACAGCGTGCAGGTGGCGAACGCGGCCTCACTCAGGGCGTCCAGGTCCCCCTCGGTGGCCTCCCCGGCGCGGACCCACCAGGGGAAGATCCGCCCCAGCGGGTCGTACTGCCGCCGGTAGAGACGACGCACCGCCTCGCTGCGGGCGGTGGGTGCGTCCTGGAGCTGGCCGGTGGAGGCGAAGACGTGGCAGGACTCCGCGCAGATGCCACAGCGGGCGCAGACCTCCAGTGCGGTCAGCACCCGCCGGTCCAGGGCCCGGCGGAAGGCGGCCAGCGCGCGCTGCACAGACTCACTCATGAACCTTCCCCCAGCGCAGCACCCCGCGCCGGCCAAAGCCGGCGCCGAAGAAGTAGCGGGCGAAGAAAAAGTAGAAGCAGTGCCGGATCTTGCCGAACGGGATATAGGCCAGCGTCGCCGCGGCCAGCCCGTAAAAGGCCGGCACCAGCGCAGGCACCACTATGGCCGCCGCGGCGGCCAGGGTGAAGAGGCTCACCAGCGCCACGGCAAAGAAGTCGTCCGGCGTGCTCAGGCGGCGCAGGCGCGTCTCCACCACCCGGGCCAGGAGGCCGCCCAGGCCTGCCATGGCGCCGCCGGCGGAGAGGGTCACCAGCGCCCAGCGCAGCGGGCCGGCCCCCTGGGCCCGCCATGGGCCAACCAGCAGCGCCAGGAATGCGGCGCCGATGCCCAGGTGAAACACCACCCCACGCAGGTAGGCCAGCATGTGGCGCCGCGTGCTCTCCTTGGCCCAGGGCAGCATCCCCCAGCTGAAGGCGTAGAGGACGCCCTGCGCAACTGACCCCGCCGGCCTGGCCATCTCCGGTCGGTAAGGTCGTCCCAGCAGCAGGACCAGATGTCGGGCCAGGCCGTTAACGGCGACGGCGCACGCCCCGGCCAGTACCCACCCCCAGGAACCCATTACTTCACCCGGCGGACGGCAAAGTGGATGACCTTGTCCTCCCGGCCGATGGAGACCAGCTCCTGGCCGGTGGTACGGCACCAGGCCGGGATGTCCGCCAGCACCCCCGGGTCGGTGGCCGTGGCCTCGATGACGTCCCCTACCTGCACCGTCTTCACCGCCTGGGCCAGCTTCACCACCGGGATGGGGCAGAGCAGACCCTTCAGGTCCAGAACCAGTCCGCGCTTGGTGGCTTCCATCCCCCTACCCTCCCTCGTTCTCGGATCGCCGGTTCGGATCACCCTGCTCAGATCACCGGTGCTGCATGGGCTGGTTTCAGATGAACAAAGTGACCCTGGAGCGTGCGGCCTCTTCCAGGAAGGCAGCCACGCCCACGACCTCCTGCACGCTGTCCACCAGGTCCTCCCGCCTGACCTCCATGACCTCCATGCTCATCTGGCAGGCCAGCATCTTCACTCCCAGCTCCGCGGCCAGGGCCCGCAGCTCCGGTACGGAGGTGACATTGTGCTTCCTCATCATCTGCTTGAACATCCAGCGGCCGGCGCCGCCAAAGTTCAGCTTGCTGGGGCCCACACCGTCTGCATCCTTGAGGAACCAGCCCAGCATCCGCCCCATGGCACTGGCCCCGGTGCGTACGGGCTTCTTCACCGCCTGCAGGCCCCAGAAGGTGAAGAACATGGTCACCTCCATTCCGGAGGCGGCGGCGCCCGTGGCGATGACGAAGGCGGCCATCAGCCGGTCCATCTCCCCGCTGAAGACCACCAAGGACAGTCTGTTGCCCACAGCTGGCTCTCCCCGGGGGGCCGCCTCAGCCTGTGCCATCACCGCAGTCATAGTTCCCACCTCACTGACGGCTTCCTCGACCGATACTCTCCGGAGTATGCCCCAACCGAGGGTAGCTCGCCCCGCCGCACAGGCCAATCAGGCGAGCAGATGATTGGGCGCTCGGTCGTTCGCCCGATGACGTCCACATTCCCGGGATCTACTCTTCCCGGTAGGGTTGATTCTGCTCGCCGGCAGGGAGGGAAGCATGAGCGCCAGCCCCAAGCTGGACCGGGAGACGACAGCCACAGCCGTGCGCCGCCTGCGCCGCGTGGAGGGCCAGGTCAAGGGCGTGCAGCGCATGCTGGAGGAGGATCGGGACTGCGCGGAGATCATCCAACAGATCGCCGCCGCGCGCTCCGCTCTGGATCGGGTGGCCCTGGACCTGATCTCCACCGGCCTGGAGCAGTGCCTGCGGCTGGAGCTGCGGGGCAAGACCCGGGCCCGAAGCACGCTGCACAAGCTGCAGAAGACCTTCATGATGCTGCGCTAGGCGGCAGGCCGCCTGCGGCGCAGGGCCTAGTCAGGACGGACTAACCAGAATCCTTCTCATCGCCGATACACCCTGGGAGTATAGCCTGTCCTAGGATGGCTTGGGATGAGGCGCGTGCGCTTGTGGGCACTCCCGGCCGCGGTGGTCATGGTCACCCTGCCCCTGATTGGGGCTGCCCTGACCTCCTGGCACGTCCCCGCACCCCCGGTGGCCGCAGCACAGGCGGCAGCGGCCCAGACCTCCTGCGTCAGATGCCACACCAGCCGGGCGGCGCTGGAGCCGCTGGTACGCCCCCTGCCGCCTCCACCAGCCGAAGGTGAGGGGTGAGCGGCGCCGCTGCTCCCGGCGGGGGCACCCTACGAGAGGAAGCTGGTCGATCCCCGGTTCCTGCAGACGGTGCACGGGCAACTGGGCTGTACGGCCTGCCACGGGGGTCGTCCCGAGGCGGCAGACGCGGCCACGGCGCACCAGGGGATGGTCGGCCGCCCCTCGGAGGATCCCCTGAAGGCGTGCGGCTCCTGCCACCCGGACATTACCGCCACCTTCACCAGGAGCCTGCACTTCACTACTCGGGGGCTGGAGCGGGGGCTGCAACGGGTGCCACAACGGGCGGGTGGGGGCTGAGTTTATGGGGCAGTACGAGGGATTTCCCCCGGACGTGCACTTTGCCAAGGCGAAGATGGCCTGCACCGGCTGCCACAGCGGTGTGCAATTGCACGGCCAGGGCGAAGCTGCTGCGGCCAACCGCTTCGCTGTCCCCACCAGGCCGGCGTGCTCCGGCTGCCACCCCGCGGCGGTTCCGGGGAAGAGCACCCTGCGGGTGCACACTGTCCACGGGACGAAGCTGGCCTGCCAGGTCTGCCACGGCAACGTCAGCCGGAGCTGCTTCAACTGCCACGCCGGAGAGGGAGCGACCTCCCGACCCATGCTGAAGATCGGGCGCAACCTGCGGCCGGAGCTTCCCTATCTCTATGTTCTGCTTCGCCACGTGCCCACCACGCCAGACATGATCGACAGGCGGACGGGACTGTCCAACACTCTGGTCCACTTCGACCGCATCCCCACCTGGAAGACGGCGACGCCACACAACATCCAGCGGGTGACGCCGCGCAGCCAGACCTGCGCCGCCTGTCACAACAGCCCGAGTTTGTTCCTCCGGTTGCAGGACCTCGACCCGAGTGACTCGCAGGCCAACGGGCGGGCGGTCACAGCACCGCCAGCCCCAATCCGGTAAGGAGGGAAGAGCGATGCGCAGGGTGGTTCTGACTCTGGTGGTTGCCATGGCCCTGGGCGCGGCCGTGCCCGCGCTGGGGCAGGCTCCTGCTGTGCAGGAGCTCGTGGCGGCCTATCTGACCGCGCCTCCGGCGGACTTCAACTGCATCGCCGCGCCGGCGCTGAAAGCCCGTCTGGACGCCGGGGAGAAGATCTTCCTGCTGGACGTACGCGAGCCGTCGGAGTACGCCAACGGCCACATTGCCGGTGCGGTGAACGTCCCCATCCGCACCCTGGTGGCCAACCTGGATAAGCTCCCGCCCAGGGACGCCTCTATCGTCACCTACTGCGGCGTGGGCACACGTGGTGCCTACGCCACTATGGCCCTCTCCCTCCTCGGTTACACCAACGTGAAGAACCTGGGGCTGGGGCTGAACGGCTGGACGGCCCAGGGCTTCCCCACCGTCAGGTAGCCCGGACCCGCCACCTGCAGGGACGGCGGCCGGAAAGCGTCCGGCCGCCGTCCGTCTACCCCAGAGGCTGTCTGCAGCCAGTGCGCGTGCGGACTCCCGAGAAGACGGGTGGATGTGGATACTCTGTCGGCCCGATGGTTCAGCCTGTCCCTGAGGGGGCATGCTGGAGGTGTGGCGCGCTCCGGCGGACATCGGCGGGCCGCTGGCGGCGCGCCCGGGTGGGAGGCCCCGGGGGGCGGGGCGGTGCGTCTGCACCTGAAGATCACCCTGTGGATCGTGGCCATCTTCCTCATCGTGGGAGCATTCTCCATCTACGCCCTGGTCCTCTTCCAGCGCAGCGCCACCCTGCAGCAGTTCGAGGCCATGGCCAAGACCCTCACCGGGACCATCCTGCACAGCCTCACCACCACCATGATCAACAACAACCCCCGGGAGATGAAGCAGATCATCGGGCACATCGAGGAGACGCCAGGGATCCATCGCGTGCGCATCTACTCCCCCAACGGGAGGGTCTGGGCCTCCTCCCGGGTGGAGGAGGTGGGCGTTCTGCGGCCCTCCGCCCTCCTGGCCCGCGTCCTCAGCCGCCGGGAGGCGGCGGCGGAGGAGCGCCCGGAGGCCGGGGAGCTGCTCGTCCTCACCCCCGTCGAGAACCGCGCCGAGTGCCGCGCCTGCCACGCCGCCGACGGCCCGGTGCTGGGGGCCATCGGCGTCTCCCTGGGCACGGGGCAGGTATCGGCACACCTGCGCTCCACCGCCCAGCTTCTGGCCGGCCTGGTGGGCTTTACCTTCCTCCTGGCGCTGGGGACGCTCAGCGTCCTCCTTGGCCGCTTCGTCCTGGATCCGCTGTCGGCCATGGTGGCCGCGGTGCAGGAGCTCTCCCGGGGGAACTACCGGGCCCGGGCCGCAGTGAGCACCGGGGACGAGCTGGGGGTGCTGGCGGCGGCCTTCAACGACATGAGCGCCCGGATCGAACGATCCACCGCCGCGCTGGCCGAGGAGATCAGCGACCTTACCCGGCGCCTCTCCACGCTCACCGTCTTCAGCAGGACCCTTACTGCGGCGGCAGACCTCTCTTCAGCCCTGCACGAGGCGGCGGCGGCCATGCGGGAGGCGGTCCGCGCCGATGCCTGCGTTGTCTACGGCCGCAGCGACGGGGGCCTGCATCCCATGGCCGCAGCCGGAGACCCCACACCGGTCGCCCCCTGGGGGGCGGCGGTGGCGGAGGAGCTGGCCGGCCGCTCCCTCTCCACTCCGGGCGGCCCAGGCGAGGTCCAGCACCCCATCCCCGGGGTCGGCGCGGTCCTGGCCCTCCCCCTGCGCACGCGGGACCAGGACCTGGGAGCCATGCTGGTGGCCCGGGCGCAGGAGCAGCCGTTCGAGCGCACCGACCTGATGCTGCTGCACACGGTGGCCAACCAGCTGGCCATCGCCATCGAGAACGTCCGTCTCTTTGAAGAGGTGCGGGAGAAGGAGAACCTGCGTCGCGAGCTGCTCAGCCGGCTGATAAGCGCTCACGAGGACGAGCGCTTCCGCATCTCCCGCGAGCTGCACGACGAGGTCAGCCAGTCGCTGACCGGGCTGATGATGCGCCTCAATGCCGCTGAGGAGGTTGTCCCCCAGGACCTGGAGCAGGCGCGGGCCACCCTGGCCGCGGTGCGGGGGGTGGCCGAGCAGACGCTGGAGGAGGTGCGCAAGATCATCTTCGCCCTGCGTCCTACGCTGCTGGACGACCTGGGCCTGATCCCCGCCGTGCGCCACTACGCCAAGAACCTGCTGGAGCCGGCGGGCGTGCAGGTCCGCCTCTCCGCCAGCGGGTTCGGGCAGCGGCGGCTGCCCCGGCCCGTGGAGACCACAGTCTTCCGCGTGGCCCAGGAGGCAGTGACCAACGTCGCCCGCCATGCCCAGGCCCGCCTGGCCACCATCACCCTGGAGCTCACCGACGGCACCGTCCGCCTGACGGTCACCGACGACGGTGTGGGCTTCGACCCGGAGGCGACCCGGGCCGACCCCGCCCGGCGGCGCCTGGGGATCGTGGGGATGGAGGAGCGGGTGGCCCTGCTGGGCGGCAGGCTGCGGATCAGCTCACGCCCCGGGGAGGGGACGACGGTGCAGGTGGAGCTGCCCGTGGACTTGGCTGTCCCCGGTGGGGTGTGAGATGGCCCTGCGGGTACTGATCGTGGACGACCACACCCTGGTCCGGGCGGGCATCCGCGCCCTGCTCCAGGCGGCCCCCAGCGTGGAGGTGGTGGGAGAGGCGGAAGACGGACTGGGCGCCCTGGATCAGGTGCGCGCCCTGCGCCCGGACGTGGTCCTGATGGACGTGGCCATGC
The DNA here is from genome assembly GCA_031459715.1 of Armatimonadota bacterium. Taxonomy (NCBI): domain Bacteria; kingdom Bacillati; phylum Candidatus Sysuimicrobiota; class Candidatus Sysuimicrobiia; order Candidatus Sysuimicrobiales; family Candidatus Humicultoraceae; genus Candidatus Humicultor; species Candidatus Humicultor tengchongensis. The sequence continues at coordinate 58,882 of JAVKIA010000002.1, forward strand.
CCCGGCTGGGCGGCGTGGAGGCGACGCGGCGGATCAAGGAGGAGTTCCCCCAGATGCAGGTGCTGGCCCTGACAGTGCATGACAACGAGGAATACCTGTTCCAGATGCTGCGCGCCGGCGCCTGCGGCTACGTGCTGAAGAAGGCCAGGCCGGCAGAGCTGGTGGACGCCATAGAGGCCGCCTCGCGCGGCGAGACCTATCTGTACCCGTCCATGGCCACAGCCCTGGTAGCGGACTACCTGCGACGGGTGGAATCCGGCGAGGAGACCGGAGCCTACGAGGAGCTGACGCCGCGGGAGCGGGAGATTCTCAAGCTTATCGCCGAAGGGTACACCAGCGCTGAGATCGGCGAGCTGCTGCACCTCTCGGTGAAGACCGTGCAGGCCCACCGGCAGCACATCATGGAGAAGCTGGACCTGCACCGGCCGGCGCAGCTCATCAAGTACGCCATCCGCAAGGGGCTGGTGGAGGCCGACTCCTGAGGCCGGGGCAGCGGCGGTCCACCTCCCTCTTGCGTCGCTACCTCAATGGCGATAGAATCTTTGTTGAGAATGAATCTCAACAAGCCAGAGGTTCTGCCCTTCCTCCGGTCTCTGCGGGCGGCCGGGCACCGGGTGACCCCGCAGCGCCTGGCCCTTTTTGCGGCGCTGCGCGCCGCCGTCGACCACCCCTCGGCGGAGACACTGTTCCGCCGGGTGCGGCAGCGCCACCCCACGCTCAGCCGGGCGTCGGTCTACAAGACCCTGCACCTGCTGAGCGCACTGGGGCTGGCGGTTCCGCTGGAGGGCGCCGACGGCGTCACCCGTTACGACGGCCGCTCCGTCCCCCACGTGAACGCCGTCTGCGTGAGCTGCGGGACCGTGGTCGACCTGGCCGCGGATGTGAGCCGGCTGCTGCCGCGGCTGGCCCGGGCCTCCGGGTTCCTCCTGGAGCGCCACCTCACCGTGTACGGTCTCTGCCCGCGGTGCCGGCAGGCAGGGCAAGCCCACTCCAAGGAGGTGCAGCATGGGAGAGCAAGGTCGGTCCGTCGTCGAGGTGGACGTCGCTGAGGTCATCCGCGAGTTGAAGAAGGCCTACCTGGATGAGCTCCTGGCGTTCTACTCCTACTGGATCACCTCCCAGGTGGCAGAGGGCTTCCACGGGGAGGAGCTGATGGAGCACTTCAAGGAGGAGGCCACTGACGAGCTGGGCCACGCGGCCAAGCTGGCCGCCCGCATCATCGAGCTGGGCGGGGATCCGGTGGTCCACCCCCGTGACTGGGAGGCAGGGGCGAACGCGCCCTGGACCGCCCCCCGGCAGGACTGGGCGGACGCGGACGGCATGGTGGAAGACCAGATCAAGGCCGAGCGCGGCGCCATCGCCGCCTACAACCGTCTGGCCAAGCTGACCCTGGGCAAGGACCACGCCACCTACGCTCTGGCCACGGAGCTGCTGCGGGACGAGGTTCGCCACGAAGAGTTCCTGGAGAACCTGCTGGCGAAGCCGGGTACGCGGCGCTAGATCCCCTTCAGGTTCGAGGCCGGCCCGCGACTCTTTCCCCTGAGCCAGAGGAGACGGCGTGGGGCTCGTCGGTGCGGGCGGTGCTGCTGCTCCCGGAGGCGCTGGTGGCAGCTACCAGCGCCTCCGGGACACACCACCCCCGTTGTCTGTAGTGCACTTCGCTGGAGAAGACGACGGATCGGGCTGGGGGCGTTATGTATTCTTGATCCGATTCTCTTTACCTTTTAATTGAAGTATGAAAAGCAGGATCTCCTCCAAGGGTCAGGTGACCGTTCAGGTAGAGGTGGGGAACAAGCTGGGGCTGCAGCCTGGCACCGTGGTGACGTTGGAGATTCATAAGGACGGCGTTCTACTGCGGAAGGGGGGTGCGGGCGGAAGCCCTGTCGACCTCATCTTTGGGATCCTCAGGCTTCGCAAGTCCACAGATTCCCTCCTGGACGAGATGCGAGGGCCCAGAGGGTGAAGAGTCGCGATGGCGCGCCGACGCCGACCCGGGGCGCGAGCTCATCGATCAGCAGATCCGTGGCAGCTGCTCACCACTTAGCATGTCAACAACCCGCGAAGCACCGATGGTCGTCGTCATGGTGACGAGACCTCCCTTGCGGGCGGCCTCCACGCGGCCGATGATCCGTGCCTCTGCGCCCAGAGCGGTGCCCCACAGGATCTCCAGCGCCCGCTGTGCGTCCTGTGGCGCCACAAAGGCCACGAAGCGCCCCTCGTTGGCCACGTAGAGGGGGTCCAGGCCCAGCATCTCGCAGGCGCCCTGCACGTCGGGGCGCACGGGGATGGCCCGCTCCTCCAGCTCCACGTGCACCCCGGCGGCGCGGGCGATCTCGATGACCGCCCCGGCCAGCCCCCCGCGGGTGAGGTCGCGCAGGCAGTGCACCTGAACCCCACCCTCCAGCAGGGCCATCACCGGCTGCACCAGCGGAGCGCAGTCGGAGGTGATCTCGCTTTCGAAGCTCAGCCCCTCGCGCACGGCCATGACCGCCATTCCGTGCCGGCCCACGTCGCCGTTGAGCAGGAGGACGTCGCCGGAGCGGACCCGCTGCGGGCGGATGTCCCGCCCGGGGGGCACGATCCCCAGGCCGGCCGTGGTGACAAAGAGGCCGTCCCCCTTGCCCCGGTCCACAACCTTGGTGTCGCCGGTGACGATGGGCACACCGGCGGCGGCCGCAGCGTCCTGCATGGAGCGGACCACGCGCCACAGCGTCTCCATGGGCAGCCCCTCCTCCAGGATGAAGGCGGCGCCCAGCGCCAGCGGCCGGGCGCCGCACATGGCCAGGTCGTTGACGGTGCCGTTTACGGCCAGCGTGCCGATGTCCCCCCCGGGGAAGAAGAGCGGGCGGACCACGTAGCTGTCGGTGCTCAGGGCGATCCGACCCCCGTCCGCCTGCAGCACCGCCCCGTCGTGGCGCACCTCCAGGGGCGGATTGCGGAAGGCAGCAAGAAACATCTTCTCGATCAGCCCGTGCATCAGCTTGCCCCCGCCGCCGTGCGCCAGCAGGACCTGCGGGTACTCGCTGATGGGGATGGGGCAGGAGAGGACGAAGTCCTCCGCGTCCCTCATGGCGGTGCGCACCTCCCTGGCGTCGTGGCGGAACACCCTGTGCCGGCGCGCAGCGCTGTCACAGCGCCCCCTGCGCTGGAACGCGCCGGTAGCGGTAGTAGGCGGCGCAGGCGCCTTCCGATGACACCATGGTGGCCCCCAGGGGGTGCTCCGGGGTGCAGCGGGTGCCAAAGGCCGGGCACTGCGGCGGCTTGAGCACCCCCTGCAGCACCAGGCCGCTGCGGCACTCGGTGGACTCCTCCACGCCCCGCCCGGCCAGGCCGAAGCGCCGCTCCGCATCGAAGTCGGCGTAGGCCGGCTGCAGCCCCAGGCCGCTTTTGGGGATCTCCCCGATGCCCCGCCAGCGCCGCGGCACCACGCAGAAGACCTGGGCGATCAGCTCCCGGGCTGCGCGGTTGCCCTGGGGGCGAACGGAGCGGACATACTGGTTCTCCACCTCCGCCCGCCCTTCTTCAAGCTGCCGCACGCACATGTACACTCCCTGCAGGATGTCCAGGGGCTCGAAGCCGGTGACCACGATGGGCACACCGTAGCGCGCGGCCAGGGGACGGTATTCTTCGTAGCCCATCACCGTGCAGACGTGCCCGGCGGCCAGAAAGCCCTGGACCCGGTTGCCCGGCGAGGCCAGAATCGCCTCCATCGCCGGCGGGACCAGGACGTGGGCCACCAGCAGGCTGAAGTTGCGCACGCCCTGCCGCTGCGCCTGGACCACCGCCAGGGCGTTGGCCGGTGCCGTGGTCTCGAAGCCCACGGCGAAGAAGACCACCTGCCGCCGGGGGTGGGCCCGGGCCACGGCCAGGGCGTCCAGTGGGGAGTAGACCACGCGCACGTCTGCCCCCCGCGCCCTGGCCGCCAGCAGGTCGCCGTGCGTCCCGGGGACGCGCAGCATGTCGCCGAAGGAGCAGAAGATCACCCCGGGGATACTGGCGATCTCCACGGCCTTGTCGATGAGCTCCAGCGGCGTTACGCACACCGGGCAGCCCGGCCCGTGCACCAGCGTGATCTGTGGCGGGAGCAGCTCGTCGACACCGAACTTGACGATGGTGTGGGTCTGACCGCCGCAGACCTCCATGATGGTCCAGGGGCAGGTGGTGGTCCGGGCGATGGCCGCGGCCAGCCGCCGCGCGGCCCGCGCGTCGCGGTACTCGTGGATGAACCTCACGGCCTCCTCACCCGCCTCCGGTCAGGTCGGTCACTCCCCGGAGTAGCGCGGCGGCAGCTCCGCGGACACCGCGTCTCCCGCTGGCTCCTGCGCCTCCAGCTCGGCCAGGTAGGCGAAGATTTGCTCCGCCTCCCGCTCGTCCACCCGGCTGAGGGCGAATCCCACGTGCACCATGACGTAGTCGCCGACCTGCGCCTCGGGGACGAAGGCCAGGTTGACCTCCTTGATGACGCCCCCGAAGCTCACCCGGCCGCTGCGCTCCAGACCCTCACCGGGGGTGATGCTGACGATCTTTCCGGGAACCGCCAGGCACATCTGGTCTCACTCCTCCCGCTGCAACCGCGCCCCCACCACCTGGCCCAGGGACAGGCCGCCGTCGTTGGGCGGAATGCGCTGGTGCCAGTAGGGGCGGAATCCCTCACCGCGCAGCCGCCGTACCGCCCGTTCCAGTAGGTAGGCATTCTGAAAGCAGCCGCCGGTGAGGAGGACACGTTCCTCCCCGATGCGGCGGGCTACGGCCAGCGTAGCCTCTACCAGCGCGTTGTGGAAGCGGGCGGAGATGAGCCCGGCAGGTGAGCCCCCGCCCTGGTCGTCGAGGACGGCCCGCACCATTGGCTCCCAGTCCAGGAGAAAAAGGAGCCGGCCGGCGGCGTCTGCGGACTCGGTCACCGGCAGGGGGTAGGCCTCCCGGGTGGTCACGCCGTCCAGCAGGAACTCCAGCTCCATCGCCGCCTGTCCCTCGAAGCTGCACCGCTGCCGGATCCCCAGAAGGGCCGCCATTGCATCGAAGAGGCGCCCCACGCTGGAGCAGGCCGGCGAGTTGACCCCGCGGGCCAGCATCTGCCGCAGCACCTGCCGTTGGGCTGCGGAGAACGAGGCGACCGGAGCCAGGTGCACCATCTCCAGAGCGGGGTCACCGAAGGCAGCGTGGAGCAGGCCGACCGCCGTCCGCCGCGGCTCCCGCACCGCCTGCTCGCCACCCGGCAGGGGGAAGCGCCGGAAGGAGGCGACGCGGCTGAAGCCCTCCGCAGTCACCAGGAGGAACTCCCCGCCCCAGACCGTGCCGTCCATCCCGTCCCCGCTGCCGTCCCAGGCCACACCCAGGACAGGGCCGTCCAGCTCGTGCTCGGCCATGCAGGCCAGGACGTGCGCGTGGTGGTGCTGCACCCGCAGCAACGGCAGGCCCCAGCGCTCCGCGTGCTGCGTGGAGAGGTAGTCGGGATGCGCGTCGCAGGCCACAACGCGGGGCGGAGCCTGATAGAGGCGGGAGAAGTCAGCGATGACCCTGATGAAGGCCTCGTAGGCCGGGGCGGTCTCCAGCGTGCCGATGTGCTGGCTGATGAAGACCTGCTCCCCCACTGCCAGGGCCACGGTGTTCTTCAGGTGGCCGCCTACGGCCAAGAGGGTCCCGTCTCCAGCAGCCGGGCCGCGCAGGGTCACGGGCAGAGGGGCGTAGCCGCGAGCCCGCCGCAGTAGCAGCGGGCGTCCCAGCACCACCCGGGCCACCGAGTCGTCCACATGCCGGGCGATGGGCCGGTCGTGCACCAGGAAGAGGTCCGCGATCCCGCTCAGGCGATCCAGAGCCTCTCGTTCGTCGGTGACGATGGGCTCCTCCGCCAGGTTCCCGCTGGTGGCCACCACGGGGAACCCGAGCTCGGTCATCAGCAGGTGGTGCAGGGGGCTGTAAGGGAGCATCACTCCCAGGAAGGGATTGCCCGGGGCTACCGCGGCGGCGACGGATGCACCGGCCCGGCGGCGCAGCAGGACGATGGGGGCCTCAGGCGAGACAAGGAGCGCCGCCTCTTCACCCGAAACCAAGCAGTCTCTCCTTGCCGCCTGCAGCGACGGGTAGAGAAGGGCGAAGGGCTTCTCCTCGCGCCGCTTGCGGTGGCGCAGACGCTGCACCGCCTCCTCGCTGCGCGCATCCACCAGGAGCTGGAAGCCGCCCAGTCCCTTGAGCGCCACGATGGCGCCCCGGCGCAGCGCCGCGGCCGCCTCCTGCAGCGCCGCCTCCCGGACAGCCAGAACGCGCCCCCGCTCGTCCCACAGCGCCAGGTGCGGGCCGCATACGGGGCAGGCGATGGGCTGGGCGTGGAAGCGGCGGTCCAGCGGGTCGTCGTACTCCGCCCGGCAGGCCGGACACATGGCGAAACCGCGCATGGTGGTGTTGGGACGGTCGTAGGGCAAGTTCTCGATAATGCTGAAACGCGGCCCGCAGTTGGTGCAGTTGATGAAGGGATAGCGGTAGCGGCGGTCTCGTGGGTCGAAGAGCTCCCGCAGGCAGTCCGGGCAGGTGGCAATGTCTGGGAGTACGGCAACCGTCCTGGCGCCCTCCACCGTGCTCTCCCTGATCTGGAACCCCACAAATCCCACCGCATCCAGGTAGACGGCGTCCAGGCTGACTACCGCCGCCCGCGGGGGCCGCTCCCGCTGCACCCGCCGCAGGAAGGCGCGCAGGGCCTCTTGCGGGCCTTCCACCTCGATGAAGACCCCTTGCGTGGTGTTGCTCACCCATCCGGCCAGGCCCGTCTCCGTGGCCAGGCGGTAGACGAACGGCCTGTAGCCCACCCCCTGGACGGCGCCGCGGATGGTCACCCGGAGCCGCTGCGCAGGGGACTCCTGCGCGCGGGGCCGCTTCCTCACCTGCCGGGAAACGTGCTGCACGCGCAGGTCAGCCATCCCGCTCACCGCCAGCCTGCAGGTCCTGCAGGATCGATGCTACCACCCCGCGCACCGCCCTCCTCACCTCCGGGGAGAGCCCCACACCGGCGGTAAAGTGCTCCCCCTCGATCCCGTAGACCAGCAGGCGGCGCGGCAGCCGCCCCAGGGCCCGGGCCAGCTCCACCGCGTCCGCCACCCCCACGGCGTGCGTGGAGTCCCGAAGCAGCGTCGCCGGCAGCGGGCCGTCCGCCGCGTCGAAGCGGTACACCGTGCCCGCCGCCGCCCCCGAGGCTACGGCGTCCACCAGGATCACCAGGTCGGCTCCCTCCCACGCCTCCAGCAGGGCAGCCCCCTCGCCGCCGTGTTCCGCCAGGCGGACGTCACCCCGCACCCGCCGCCGCAGGCGGCGCACCACCTCCCGCCCCGCAGCGTCGTCACGCCGGTAGGGATTCCCCACTCCGATCACCAGAGCCGGCCGCATGCCCTACTCCCGGTCCACTCGCAAGGTTAGGAAGTGGGTGGCGCAGGAGATGCAGGGATCGTAGTTGCGGATGGCCTGCTCGCACTGCCAGGCGAGCGTGGCGTGGTCCAGGTCGATGCGTGGCGCGACGAACGCCCGCAGGTCCTCCTCCATCGCCTTCTGGTTCTGCGCCGTGGGGGGGACGATTTTCGCCTCGGTAATCACCCCGTTCCCGTCGATGGTGTAACGGTGGTAGAGGATGCCCCGCGGGGCTTCGGTGCACCCGTAGCCCGTCCCCGCCCGCGGACGGACCTCCACGAACGGCCGCTGCGGGGGCTGGTACAGGTCGATCAGCCGCAGGGCTTCCTCGCAGGCGTAGAGGACTTCCACGCTGCGTACCACGATGCTCTGGAAGGGGTTACGGCAGACCGGACCAAGCCCCCCCTCCCGCGCCGCCTGCTGTACCGCGGCGGGGAGGCGGTCGAAGTTCAGGTTGTAGCGGGCCAGCGGCCCCACCAGGTAGGCTCCCCTGACCCGCAGCCGGGAATGCAGGGCGTTGGAGTGGGGGATGTGCTCCTCGACGAAGTGGGTGTCGTAGTCGCGCACGGGAATGTCCAGCCCCCGGGTGGAGACGAGCCGCCCCTCGATGATGGGGTACTCGGTGGGATGGCGCAGGGCGACGAACTCGTAGTCGTGTTCGTAGTCGGGGAACGGCAGCGTCCCCGCCCAGCGCACCGTCTCCAGTGCCGCATCGCGCGCCCACTTCAATTGCTCGGCGACCCGGGCCAGGTCGGCCCTGACCGGCACATGGTAGAACCCGCCCACGCGCACGGTGATGGGGTGGACTTCCCGCCCGCCAAGCAGAGCCATCAGGTCGTTGCCCGCCTTTTTCAGCCGCAGCCCCCGCTGCACCACCTCCGGGTGGTCGCGGGCCAGGTGGATGGCGCTCTCGTAGCCCAGGAAGTCCGGGGCGTGCAGGAGGTAGATGTGCAGGGCGTGGCTTTCCATCCACTCGCCGCAGTAGAGCAGGCGGCGCAGCAGGCGCACCGGCTCCTCCACCTGGACGCCGCAGACATCCTCCATGGCCGCCACCGCGCTCATCTGGTAGGCCACCGGGCAGATGCCGCAGATCCGTGCCGTGATGTCCGGGGCCTCGGTGAAGCGGCGGCCCCGCAGAAAGGCCTCAAAGAAGCGTGGCGGCTCGAAGATGCGCAGGCGGGCCTCGGTCACCCGGCCGCCGCGGACGCGCACGTCCAGGGCGCCCTCGCCCTCGACGCGCGCCAGGTAGTTCACTTTGATGGTCTTAGTGCGCTTCACGGCGCTCGCTCTCCGCACGGAAAGCCTCTGCTCCCGCATTGAAGGTGCGCAGCACCCGCACCAGGTCACCGTCCTCCACCCCCAGGCCCTTCCACCAGGACATCAGGGAGGTGGGGTTGGGCGTCTCCGTGGGGCCGTAGCAGCCGTAGCAGCCGCGGCCGTAGGCGGGGCAGATGGCCCCGCAGCCGGCCTGCGTGATGGGACCCAGGCAGGGCGTCCCCCGCGCCACCATGACGCAGGGCGTGCCCCGCCGCTTGCACTCCATGCAGACGCTGTGGGACGGGACCGCCGGGCGCCTGCCGTGGAGGAAGGCGCTGATCACCTCCACCAGCTGCGTCTTGCTGATGGGGCAGCCGCGCAGCTCGAAGTCCACGGGCACGTGGGCGGCTACGGGCGTGGAGGTCTCCAGCGTCTGCACGTACTCGGGACGAGCGTAGACCAGCCTCCGCCACTCCTCCACCTGGGAAAAGTTGCGCAGCGCCTGGATGCCCCCCGCGGTGGCGCAGGCGCCGATGGTCACCAGGACCCGGGAGATCCGCCGCACCGCCTTGATGCGTTCCGCGTCGTGCGGAGTAGAGATCGACCCCTCCACCAGGGAGATGTCGTAGGGACCGCGCCCTGTGGCCCGCGAGGCCTCGAGAAAGTAGGCGATCTCCATCTGGCTGGCGATGGCCAGCAGCTCCTCCTCGCAGTTCAGCAGGGAGAGCTGGCAGCCGTCGCAGGAGGCAAACTTCCAGACGGCCAGCTTCGGGCGGCGAAGGCTGCGGACCATCACAGCTCCCTCAGGCGGAAGAACGGGGCGATTCGCCGGTAGGGGAAGACCGGTCCGTCCCGGCAGACGAAGAACGGTCCGCACTGGCAGTGGCCGCACTGCCCGATGCCGCAGTGCATGTTGCGTTCCATGGAGAGGTAGATGCTCCCGTCCGGCACGCCACGGGCCTGCAACTCGCGCACCACGAAGCGCATCATCACCTCCGGCCCGCAGACCAGGGCCACGGTGCTGGCCGGCTCGAAGCGCGCCCGCGGGATCAGCGTGGTCACCACTCCCACGTCACCCCGCCAGCCGTCGGTGGCCGCGTCCACCGTCACCTCCACCTCCAGATCCATCCGAGCACGCCACCGCCGCAGGTCCGTCACGTACAGCAGATCTCCCGGGGTGCGCGCCCCGTAGAGCAGGACGATGCGCCCGAAGCGCTCCCGCCGCGCCAGGAGAGCGTACAGCGCGGGGCGCAGCGGCGCCAGCCCCATACCCCCGGCCACCACGACCACGTCGCTGCCGGCTGCCTCCTCCAACGGCCAGGAGGTGCCGAAGGGACCGCGCACGCCCACGGCCCCGCCGCGGGGGAGGCGGCCCAGGGCGCGCGTCACCGCCCCCACCATGCGCACCGTGTGCACCAGCCGGCCCGGGTGCGCCGGGTCGCCGCTGATGGAGATAGGGACCTCGCCCACGCCAAAGACGTACAACATGTTGAACTGCCCGGGGGCGAACTCTCCCAGCCCCGGCCCCACCGCCTCCAGCTCCAGGGTGACGGTGTCCCGGGTCTCCCGTCGCCGCGCGTGCAGGCGGCAGGGGAGGGGCCACAGGGGTGCAGGGGAGGCCTCAACGGTGGGGGACATGGCCGTAGACGTCCAGCAACTGCAGCCTGGTGGCCTGCAGCCGCTCCACGATGACCTGGGCGAAGCGCTTTACCAGCTCGTAGCCCAGACTGTGGTCCTGCTCGCACTTGTCCCTCAGGCACTGGCCGTCCATGGCGATGGCCCGCACCAGCTCCACGGCCCGCGCGTCGAAGTGCCAGCGGTGGGGAGGAAAGAGCCACGCCCAGCCCAGTACGTCCCCCTCCCTGATGGTCTGGATGGTCAGGGAGCCCCGTCCCGGTACGGCCATCTCCAGAGCCACCCGGCCGTGGCGGAGGAGGTAGAAAGTCTTCGCCTCCTCCCCTTCCCTGAAGATGTACTGCCCCGCCTCGAAGCGCACGTTGGCGGCGCAGCCCACCAGCACCTGGAGGTGCTCGGGGCGCAGGTCCTTGAAGAACGGATGTGCGGCCAGCAGCCGCTCAAGAGTCTCCATCGGTCTGCTCCTTCCCTCCGCTCGTCGCGGCCCGCTCTTCCCCGCGCAGGGCGCGGACCTCTTCCGTGATGTCGATCCCCACGGGACACCAGGTGATGCACCGCCCGCAGCCCACGCACCCCGACGTCCCGAACTGGTCGATCCACGCTGCCAGCTTGTGGGTCAGCCACTGCCGGTAGCGGGAAGCTGTGGAGACGCGCACGCTGCCGCCGTGGATGTAAGAGAAGGTCAGGGAGAAGCAGGAGTCCCAGCGGCGCCAGCGCTCCGCGTGCTCCCCGGTCAGGTCGGTGACCTCCACTACCGCGTGGCAGAAGCAGGTGGGGCAGGCCAGAGTGCAGTTGCCGCAGGCCAGGCAGCGGGCGGCGGTCTCCTGCCAGCGGGGGTGCTCCGCGTTCCGGTAGAGCACCTCCCGGATGTCGCGGGTGTCCAGACGGCGGCCCATCTGCGCCGCGGTGCGGGTGACGATGGCCGCGGCGGCCTCCCCGTCGGCGGCTTCGGCCGGGCGGGAGGGTACATGACTCAGGATCTCCGCCCCCCGCGCCGTACCCACCTCCACCAGGAACTCATGGCGCCCTTCTCCCACCATCTCGGTGAGCGCCAGGTCATACCCCTCGCTGGCCCGGGGTCCGGTGCCCATGGAGGCGCAGAAGCAGGTCCCCCCGGCCCGCCCGCAGTTGACTGCTACGATGAAGGCTCCCCGGCGCGCGGCGTAGGCGGGGTCGGGGACAGCGCCCTGCAGGAAGACCCGGTCCTGGATCTGGATGGCATGCAGGTCACAGGCCCGCACCCCGAGGAAGGCGTACGGCCTGCTCTCCTCCTCCCGGTCCACCCGCTGCCACCCGCCGTCGGCCCGCCGGGCCCTCCACAGGCGCAGTTCCGGAGGAAAGAGGTAGCGCTTCCAGGAGGCGGGGCTGGAGGCGTAGCCAAAGAGAGCCCCGTCGTCGCGGCGCTGCAGGCGGTAGGCCCCCGGCCCCTGCTCCTCAGTCCACCCGGCGGGCAGGTCGGCCAGGGAAGAGATCTCCTCGTAGACGATGGCGCCCTCGCGCCTCACCGGGCCGACCAGCGTATAGCCAGCCTCCCGCAGCCGGGCCAGGAGCTCATCCAGGCCCTGTCGGTCGATGACCCGCTGCTTTGCGGGCTGCATGCTCAGGCTCCCCTATGACTGTATCGGTCTCCACCCTGAGGTCCTATCGGGCTCATGCTCGATCTGCGGGTCGGACAGACGTCCGATCGCCGGTGGTACTATACCCATCGATGGGACTGAAAATGGCGCAGAAGGAAAATCCTGTCCGCATGACCCACCAGGAGATCGCACCCGAGCTGGGCACTTCCCGGGAAGTCGTCAGTCGCGTTCTTGAGGATTTCACGGCCGGAGGAATGATCCGGTCGGCCAGCTAGTGGCCGCTGGAGTCAGTGCGGGACCGGAGCGGCGCGCGGCTCCGGTGAAGCGCCGGCATCAACCCGCGGGCACGTCGACCTCGATGTCTTCCAGGGTCATTTCGGGGTCCGGGGGCTCGGGCAGGGCCGGCGCGCCGCAGGCGGGGCAGGTGAGGTCGGCCGTCACCACGAACTTGCGGGCACAGTAGCGGCAGGTCTTTTCCACGGATCGCCTGGTGAAGACCAGCTCGGCGCCCTCGGCCGGCGTGCCCTGGCTGACCAGGGCGAAGTGCAGGCGCACCGTCTCCGGCTCGATGTGCGAGGCGCTGGAGAGCACCAGGTGCAGGCGACGGATGGCACAGGCGCCCGCCCGCTGCGCCGCCTCCAGGGCTGCGGCCAGAAGCTCTTCGGTCAGAGCCAGCTCGTGCATCTGGAGACGGGCGCCGGCTGGGCCCAATCCTGCAGAATGCCCACCACCAGCTCCACGACCAGGGAAACCGCCTCCTGCAGGGCCGGGTGCATCGCCCCGCCAATAGTGGTGCAGTCGGAAGCTTCCACGGCCAGGACCACCACTTCCTGCGGGGCCGGCAACCCCAGCGTGCGGGCCAGGTGCAGCATCTCCAGCAGGCCCACATAGTGGGGTGACGGGCCGGGCGCGGACCGCAGGTCATCCTCCCGGATGAGGTGCACTGTGCCGGGCGGGCCCGTCCCCGTGCGTACCGTGTCCACGACCACCAGGCGCGGGACCTCCAGGAGGTCGTCCAGCAGCCCGAACCCCGTCAGCTCGTTCTGCACTACCTCCGTCCCGGGAGGCAGACGCCCCGCCAGCGCACCGGCCACCTCCGCCCCCAGGGCGTCATCGGCCAGCAGTGGATTGCCCAGGCACAGGACCCGGGCGGCCACACGCTCCCGCGGCTCTGGCGGAGAGGCATACATGCTCAACCTGCCCACCTCCCCTCCGGTCACGTCCGGTGCACCCTGCCGTCGTGGTCCCGTCGCAGCAGCCCCAGCACGTTGCCCTGCCGGTCGCGCAACCGCAGCACCAGCGGCATGCTTCCGGGGAGAGAGTGGGTGGCGCAGGCGTGACAGGGGTCGTAGGCACGGAAGGCCATTTCCACCATGTTCAGCAGCCCCTCGCTGAGCTCCCGTCCGGAGAGCACCCCCTTCGCCGCCTTCTCCACGCTCATGGCGATGCGCGCAGCGTTGTTCTGCGTGGCCACGATGAGGTTGGCCCGCTGGATCACCCCTCGCTCATCGGTCTCGTAGTGGTGGAAGAGCGTCCCCCGCGGCGCCTCCACCACGCCCACTCCCGCACGCGGTGTGGCCGTGGGCAGGGTGCGCACCACTGGGTCGATGATCTCCGGGTCGTTGGCCAGCTCCCGCATCCGCTCTGCGGCGTAGAGCAGCTCGATCACCCGCGCCCAGTGGTTGGCCAGGGTGTGGTGCACCGGCTTGCCGCCCAGGGTGGCGTAGAACTCCTCGTAGGCCTCCTGGGCCAGAGGCGTGGCCATGCCGTCGGCCGCGTTCAGCCGGGCCAGGGGGGCGACGCAGTAGATGCCGCTGTCGGGCCCGTCAACAAACCCCTTCCACCCCACCGGCTTCAGGTAGCAGAACTTGACGTAGCTCCACGGCTCCACGTGTTCGGCCACGTAGTCCAGGTAGTCGGCCGCGGCGAACGTGGTTAGCTCTCTCCCCTCGGGGGAAGTCACGCGAATCCGTCCGTCGTAGAAGTTGACTCGGTTGCGATTGTCCACCAGCCCCATGTAGTAGGTGCGGTGGGTGAAGGCGTCGTCGCGGATGAGGGCCACGTAGTCGGAGTTCTTCAGGACCACATCCTGGAACAGCTTCAGGGTGAAGCGGGCAAACTCCACCGCCTCCCCCGCCACCTCCTGGAAGCGGGCCTGGTCCTGGGGGGTGAGGCGCCTGGCCACCCCGCCCGGCAGCCCCAGCACCGGGTGAACCGCCTTTCCCCCGACCAGAGCGATCAGCTCGCGCAGCCGTCGGCGCATGGCGATAACCCTCTGCCCCACCTCCAGCCCGACGCGGGCGATCACTCCCAGGACGTTGCGCTCGGCGGCGGGCGCGGTGGGCCCCACGACGAAGTCGGGGCCGCCCAGGAAGTAGAAGTGAAGGGCGTGGTCCTCCGTCATGAAGGTGCTGTAGACCAGCTCACGGATCTTCCGCGCTGCCGGCGGGGGGGTCACCTGGTAGAGGGCATCCAGGGCCTTGGTGGAGGCCATGTGGTGCGCGGTGGGGCAGACCCCGCAGATGCGGGAGGTGATCTGCGGCATCTCCTCCGCCGGCCGCCCCTCGGCAAATTTCTCGAAGCCGCGCAGCTCGGGCACCTGGAAGTAGGCCCGCTCCACCTGCCCCTGCTCGTCCAGGAAGATGTCGATCTTCCCGTGCCCTTCCAGGCGGGTGATGGGGTCGATGGTGACGCGTCGCCGCACGTACTCGGCGGTGGCCCGCCTCGCTCCCTCCTGCCACGCCCTCTGAGCTGTCTGCTGCTCTTCCTGCGCCATCCCAGCCACCTGCCTTGCCCGCCCCCCAGAGTTCGCAGGCGAACTCTGGGGACCCCGGGCCCGTTATGCGCTGTTTCCCCGCATACTCCTAAGCCGCCCTGACCTCCCGCCGGCGGCGCAGCAGTGAGGCGGGCAGACTGTACCGGTACAGCGTCCCGGTGGGATCCGGGATCTGCTGGAAGATGCGCACGATCTCCTCCCCGGCGTTGCTGGCCACGATGGAGGCCAGGGCCGAGAGGGCCTTGCCGCCGTAGTCACGCACCCGGCTGGTGGGCCCGAAGCACCCCGAGCAGGGCATGTTGCCCTTGACGCACAGCGCCCCACAGCCCGCCCGCGTGGCCGGGCCCAGGCAGAGCAGCCCCTGCGCCAGCAGGCACGTCCCCTCGTCGACCAGTACCTGGTGTGGCCGCTTGAACTCCACCAGGCCCAGGCGCTCCGGCTTGGAATCCTTGCGCGGGCACTCCTCGCACAGCGCCTGGTCGGGGGCGAGGACCGATCCCCGCGCCGGCAGCTCGCCGCGCAGCAGGGCCCGAACCGCCTGCAGGATGATGTTGGGCGTGGGCGGGCAGCCGGGGAGGTAGTAGTCCACCGGGACCACCTGGTCCAGGGTGCGCACGGTGTCGAAGAAGCCGGGGAGGGTGAGGGGACGGCCGTCGTCCTCGTAGCGCACCTGGGGCAGGACGCCGTCCGGGTTGTCGGTGCTGGGCGACTCCAGGTAGACCCGGCGGAAGATGCTCTCCCGGTCCCAGAGGTTGGCCAGCCCGGGAATCCCGCCCAGATGGGCACAGGCGCCGAAGGCAATCACCAGCTTCGACTTCTGCCGCAGCAGCTGCGCCATCTCCGCCTGCTCCGTGGTGCGCACCGCCCCGTTGATGAACGACGCCGCCAGGGATCCGTCCTCCATGGCCTCCACGTCCCGGCGCTTGAAGTCCAGGGCCACCGGCCAGAAGGCGATGTCCACCGCGCCCACCACCTCCAGGATGGCCTCGGCCAGGTCCACTACGGCCTCCTCGCAGCCGCCGCAGGAGGCGCACCAGTAGAAGGCCACCTTGGGCTTGCCCGTTTGCGGCGCATCCGCCATCAGGCCGCCACCTCCTCTCGCTGCCGCGGCACCGGGACCTCCTGCGGCACCTCCAGCCGCAGCGGCCCCAGAGCGCGCACCTGCTCCACCATTTCGTTGACCACCGCCCGCACCCGCTCCGCCTCCGAGGCCGAGATCCACTCCAGGCGGAAGCGCTGCGGCTCGATGCCCAGGGTGGCCAGCACCTGGCGCAGGAGCGTGTAGCGGCGCAGGGTCTTGTAGTTGCCCTCCTGGTAGTGGCAGTCCCCGGGATGGCAGCCGCCGATGAGCACCCCGTCCGCGCCGCGGGCGAAGGCCTCCAGCACGAACTGGGGATCGACCCGCCCCGAGCACATAGTGCGGATGACCCGCACGTTGGGAGCGTACTTCATCCGGGAGGTCCCCGCCAGGTCGGCGGCGATGTAGGTGCACCAGTTGCAGAAAAAGGCGACGATCCTGGGCTCGAAACCTTCCGGCGCCGCCCGCGCCCCGCCTTCCGTAGTGTGTGTTGCCTCAGGCATGGGTCAGCACCCCCTCGATCTCCTCGAAGATGGCCTCGTCCTCGAAGAGGTTCTGCTTGATGGACCCCGAAGGGCAGGCGGCGACACAGACCCCGCACCCCTTGCACAGCACCTCGTTGATCTGGGCCTTCTTCGTCTCGGCCACAAAGCTGATGGCGTTGTAGGGACACAGGGGGATGCAGGTCTTGCAGCCGGAGCAGTCCTCCTCCACCACGTAGGCGGTGTAGGGCTCCAGCTCCACCGCCCCGGCGTCGATCAGGGCCAGGGCTTCCGCGGCGGCCGCCCCCGCCTGGGCCACGCTGTCGGGGATGTCCTTGGGGCCCTGGCAGGCTCCCGCCAGGAAGATCCCGTCGGTGAAGGTGGACACCGGGGCCAGCTTGGGGTGTCGCTCCAGGAACCACCCCTCGGTGGAGCAGCTGATGTTGAACAGGCGGCGCACCTCTTGGGCATCCGGGCGTGGCTCCAGCCCCACGGAGAGCACCACCATGTCCACGGGGATCTTGCGCACCTTGCCCAGCAAGGTGTCCTCCACCTGCACCACCAGCCGCCCATCTCCGCCAGGGTAGAGGTCGGCCACCTTCCCCCGGATGAAGTGGGTGCCCTCCTCCTGCACTCGGTTGTAGAACTCCTCGAAGCTCTTGCCCGGGGCGCGGATGTCGATGTAGAAGTTGTAGACCTCCGCCTGGGTCTTCTCCTTGATCAGGTGGGCCAGCTTCAGGGAGTACATGCAGCAGACCCGGGAGCAGTAGCGGTTGGTGTTCTCGTCCCGGCTGCCCACGCAGTGGATGATGGCCACGCTCTCCGGCCGCCGGCCATTGCGCAGCACCACCTCACCTCCGGTGGGCCCGGCGGCGTTTACCAGCCGCTCCACCTCCAGCGCCGTGTACACCTGCGGATAGGTGCCGTAGCCGTAGTAGGGGATGCGCCGGGCGTCGAAGATCTTGAAGCCGGTGGCCAGGATGATGGCCCCCACCCGGATGGTCTCCAGACGCTCCTGCTGGCTGAAGTCGATGGCCCCCCGCTCCCCGCAGGCCTCCACGCAGGTCTTCTTGCACTTCCCGCTCTTGAACTCGATGCAGGCCTCCCGGTCGATGACCACCACCTGAGGCACGGCCTGAGGGAAGGGCATGTAGATGGGTTTGCGCCGGGACAGCCCCAGGTTGAACTCGTCAGGCGTCTTCCCTTCCTTGTAGACGCAGGCCTCGATGCACTCCCGACAGCCCACGCAGAGGTCCTCGTTGACGTAGCGCGGCTTGCGGCGCACGGTCACCTGGTAGTTCCCCACATAGCCGCCGACCTGCGTCACCTCCGAGTAGGTCCACAGGGTGATGTTGGGGTGGGCCTTCACCGCGGTCATCTTCGGGGTGAGGATGCAGGCCGCGCAGTCCAGGGTGGGGAAGGTCTTGTCGAACATGGCCATGTGCCCGCCGATGGTGGGCTCCCGCTCCACCAGGTAGACGTGCTTGCCGGCGTTGGCCAGGGTCAGGGCAGCGTGGATCCCGGCTATCCCCCCGCCCACCACCAGCACGTCGGGGTTGATGGTCACCCGCCGCCGCTCCAGGGGGCGGTGCAGGGCCACACGGCGCACGGCCGCCCGGATGAGGTCCCCGGCCTTGGCCGTGGCCGCCTCCCGGTCTTCGTGCACCCAGGAGTCGTGCTCGCGGATGTTCACCATCTGCACCTGGAAGGGGTTTAGGCCGCCACGGGCGGCGGCGCCGCGGAAGGTGTGCTCGTGCAGCAGCGGCGAGCAGGAAGCCACCACCACACGCTGCAGGCGGTGCTCGGCGATATCCTTGACGATGAGCTCCTGGCCGGGGTCGGAGCACATGTAGCGGTAGTCCCGCGCCACTACCACCCCGGGCAGCGTGGTCGAATAGGCTGAGAGCGCCTGCACGTCCACGGTGCCGGCGATGTTGGTGCCGCAGTGGCAGATGTAGACGCCGATCCGGGGTCTGCCGTTGGGACCTCCAACTCCTTCCGCCATATGCATCATCCCTCCGAGGGAGCTGTGGCCTCGTCCACCAGCTCCACCACGTCCCTGATGGTCAGCTTCCCCTCCAATCCGGTGGTCTTCAGGGCATCCTGAAACATGACGCGGTCCTTGGGGCAGGCCACCACCAGGGTGTCCACCCCCAGCGCGGCCGCCTCCCGCACGCGGCTCTCCGCGGGACGCTCTCTGACTCCCGGAACCTCCTCCATCCAGATCCTCCCCCCGCCGGCACCGCAGCAGTAGCTGCCGCGGCGGTTGCGTCGCATCTCCCGCAGCTCCACCCCCAGGGCCCGCAGCACCCGGCGCGGCGGGTCGTAGATCCCGTTGCCCCGTCCCAGGTAGCATGGGTCGTGGTAGGTGGCACGCAGCCGCAGCGGCCGGGCCACCCTAAGGCCACCTGTCCGCAGCAGCTCCTCCACCACCTCGGAGTGGTGGCGCACGGGCGGAGGGCCCTGTCCGTCGCCGGCGAGGGCGTACTCGTTGCGCAGCGCGTGCAAGGTGTGCGGGTCGGTGGTGAGCAGGCGGCGGAAACGCGCCCTGGCCAGCGCCTGCAGGTTCTTCTCCCGCAGCATCTCGAAAAGGCCCTCCTCGCCGGCACGACGCGCGTCAGTGCCGGCGTTGCGCTCCTCCTCGTAAAGGATGGCCACGTCCAGGCCGGCGCGGTGGAAGACCCGGGCCGCCGCCCGGGTGGCCGGCTGCACCCGCGGGTCGTAGGAGGCGTAGTCGCCGAGGAACCACAGGTAGTCGGCTGCCTCCTTCCGTGCATCTTTGAGGGAGAAGCCCAGCCCCTGCGTCCAGCGGGTGCGGGCGCGGGAGGGCTGCCCCATGGAGTTGCCGTAGCGGGACAGGTTCTGCAGAGCCGCCTGCAGGCGCTCTTCCACTTCGCCCTGCGCCACCAGGAAGCGTCGCAGCTGCAGGATGAGCTCAAACGGCGAAGCACCCACCGGGCACCGGTCGACGCAGCCCAGGCAGGCGGTACACGACCACAGCCAGTCCACCGGAACCAGGCTGACCCCGGGGGGGACCGGAGGGCCAGGATTGGCCGGGGCAACCGCCGGCGTCGCCGGTCTGCCCGCAGCAGGAGAGGCCAGTCGATCGGCCAGCCCGCGCAGCGCGAGCATGAAGTCTCTCGGGGACAGAGGAAACCCGCTCCCCGCCGCCGGGCAGGCGGCATGACACCGACCGCACCGGGTGCAGGCGTCCAGCATGAGCAGCTCACCGCGGCTGAAGTCTTCCAGCCGGGTGTACGAAGGTGCCTCGCCGAGGATGGGTGCGCGGACCGTCCCGGGAGGGGCATTCCCTCCCAGGGCCAGGCTGAACCACCCGGCCACCATGTGCCAGGCCTTGCCGTAGGGGATGTAGGCAACAAACACCAGGGCCATCAGCGCGTGTGCCGACCAGGCGTAGGGAAAGGCCAACCGCGCGGCTTCCGGGGCCAAGCCTACCCCGAGCAGCACCTGTGCCAGGCCCCACCCGGCAAACGACACTCGTTCGAAGGCCGGCTGTGTGGTGCTGATGCGCAGCGCTTCCACCACGAACCCGCCCAGGCCCACAGAGAGCAGCAACAAGAGGAACAGCCAGTCCTCACGCACCAGTGACCGGGGCGAATACGGCGTATCCGCCGAGGACCTGTACCTCAACTGGGGTGGAGGAAACACCCAGCGGCGCAGGGCAAACATTACCAGACCGCCAAGCAATGCCAGGCCAAAGAGGTCTGCGGCGAGAGAGAAGCCCAGGTAGAACGCCCCGGAGAGGAACCTCCACTGGGGAGCCAGCGGCTTGAGCAGGTCGTTGTCTACCAGCACCAGGAGGGTGGCGACGAACAGCGCAGCAAATCCCCAGAAAACGGCCAGATGCGCCAGCCCCGGGTACAGATTTCCCTGCAGGACCGTCCGGTTCCCCAGGATCGACAGGACCGCAGAGCCCAGTCGTCTCCAGGTCAGCCGCTCTTCAGGCTGCCGCCGGCCGCGGAGGTACTTGCGCACCTTAAAGTAGACGCCACGGAAGAACAGACCGAGTGCCCCGGCACTCAGGAGGTAGAAGACCACCACCAGCCAGGCAGGCAGCAGGAAGAACACCGGGCGTCCGATAAGCTCCGCGTCCGTCATCAGCTCGCCGCCTTCTGCCGTGCGGCCCTTATCCGGTCGATCAGGAGCGGCACAATGTCAAACAGGTCGGCCGTCACCCCGTAGTGCGCGACTCCGAAGATGGGGGCCCGCGGATCGGTGTTGATGGCAATGATCAGCCTGGCGCGCTTCATCCCCTCCACGTGTTCCGGCGCTCCGCTGATGCCAAGGGCCAGATACATCTGGGGCTCCACGATCATCCCGGAGGTGCCGACCTGGCGGGATGCGGGCAGCCAGCCCTGGTCGACCACGGGCCGCGACCCACAGACGGCACCCCCCAGCGCTGCGGCCAGCTCTTCTGCCAGGGCCACGTTCTCCTGGCGCTGAATCCCTCGTCCCACGGCCACCAGAACGTCCTCCCGGGTGATGTCTACATCACCGGGCGGCGGCTCGGTGTAGCCGCGGAACTGGACCGGCGGCGTTGCCGGGAGGTCGACGGAGACCGCCGCGCATGGAGGCGTGCGATCAATCCGCCCCTGCTCCCGGGGGCGAGCTCCAGGCAGGATCCCCAGCACAACAGGCGTCCTTTCTGGGACCACGGCTGCCTCGACCTTTCCGCCGTAGAGCAGACAGCGGGCCAGGAGTCGCCCCTGGTCCAGGTGGACGTCCCGGCAGGAATTGATGCAGGACAATCCCAGTCGCGCCGCCAGTAGCGGTCCACACCCCATCAGGGCGTTCGTCTGGGGGATCAGCAGCGCCTCCGGCTGGCGCCGGGGAATGACCTGCGCCAGGACCAGAGCATAGAGATCCGGTTCTGGTTCCCCCAGCGCGGTGTTCTCGGCGACCAGAACGCCGTCGGCGGCTCCCAACGAGGGAGGCACCTCGGCAACGCCGGGCCCCAGCAAGACTGCCTGAAGACTTCCGCCCGTGGCTGTGGCGAGTTCGCGACCAAGCGCCAGCACCTCGTACGTCACGTCGGTGACCTGGCCCCGCCACTGTTCCACCAGCACCCAGATGTCCCCGGCCATCTGCCTCACCGCCTCAGACCAGCCCGCGTTCTCGCAGGAGGTCGCAGATCTGTGCGGCGACCTCCTCGGGCGACCCTTCCAGCATCACGGCGCCACCGCCAACCTGCGGCTTGCTCAACTGGAGCACCTCCAGATGCGCCGGCTCCTCCTCTACCGCCGCCGGCAGCACCTCCAGGCGCTGAGCCTTCATGGCCGCGCGCACCCTGGCTACCGGCACGTAGCGCGGCGGCTTCTCGGCGGACTGAACGCCCAGGACCACCGGCAGCCGCACCTCGAAGGTGCCGGTGACGCCTCCGGCGTACTCGCGCGCCACGACGGCCTCATGCCCGGCCGGGTCAACCTCCACCCGGGAAACCATGCTGACATAGGGCAGCTCCAGCAGCCGGGCCACCACAGGACCGGTCTGGCCGTCCAGGTCGTCGATAGCCTGTACGCCGGTGAGGATGAGGTCCGCGGGCAGCAGCCCCGGCGTTACGCGCAGGGTCCTGGCCAGGGCCGCAGCGGCTGCCCAGGTGCTCATCCCCGGCTCCACCCCGGAGACCTTCACCGCCCGGTCCGCGCCCTTGGCCAGGGCGGTGAAGAGGACGTCGTCCACCTCGGGAACGTCCAGGGCCACGGCGGTGACGGTCCCCCCGTAGCGCTCCTTGAGCAGAAGCGCCTCCTCCAGGGCATGCTCGTCCCGCTCGCTGACCACCAGACGCACCGAGCTCGGATCCAGCGACCGTCCGTCCGCAGCGATCTCCGGCTCTTCCACCACGTCCGGGACCAGCTTGAGCAGCACCAGCACCTTCACCATGCCACCTGCCTCCTCACCCCTCCGGCCATCATCCCGCCACCTTTGCCAGCACCGGGGCCGGGGAAACCAGCTCCGTGCCCACGCCCAGCCGCTGCGGCGGGATCCCCAGCGCCAGCCCCACCAGTTGCGTGAAGTAGAGGACGGGCAGGCGGAAGCCGGTGCCGAAGGTCCGATTGACCTGCCGCTGGTAGCACTCCAGGTTCACCTGGCACAGGGGGCAGGCGGTGGCCACCACCTCCGCGTCGTGGTCTGCCGCGTCCTGCAGCAGGGCGTAAACCATGCTTAGAGCCGCGGGCCGGTGGGTGACGATCAGCGAGCCCCCGCAGCAGCGGTCCCGCAGGGGGAACTCTACCGGGGTGGCGCCGATGGCGGTCAGGAGATCCTCGAAGAAGCGAGGTGCCTCTTCTCTCGCCCCGGGCTTGTGCGGCCGCAGGATCTGGCAACCGTAGTATGGGGCGACACGCAGGCCGGCAAGCGGCCGGGTGACGCGCCTGCGGATCTCTGTCAGGCCCACCTCCTGCACCAGGACCTCCAGCAGGTGACGCACGTGCACGGTCCCCCGGAACTGCAGCCCGTCCTCGGCCAGGGCCGTGTTCACGTGCTCCGCCAGGTCGGGGTCCTGTCGCAGGTGCTCCCGGGCGAAGTACATGTTCTTGTAGCAGCCGCTGCAGGGCGTGACCACGTCCAGCCCCTGCTGCTCCGCCAGGGCCAGGTTGCGTGCGGAGAGGGTGGTGGCCAGCAGCTCGTCGATGTGGAAGTAAGCCGTGGCCCCGCAGCAGTTCCAGTCCTCCAGTTCGCGCAGCTCCACCCCCAGCGCCCGCGCCGTCTCCATCGCCGAGCGGTGATAGGACGCGGCCATTCGTTCCAGGGAGCACCCGGGGTAGTAGCTGTAGGCCCTCATGCCAGCCCTCCTGCCGGCAGGATCTGTCCGATCACCCGCCGCAACCGGTCCACGCGCCTGATGCGCCGCGGCAGCAGGGGCAGCCGCCCCCGCCGCAGCAGCCCCAGCGCCGTGCGCACTTCGTCCAGCAGGTCGCGCAGGCCGCGCCGCAGGAGGTAGGGAGCGGCCAGAGCGGGCTCGTAGGAGCGGCCGTAGCGGGTGATCAGGCGGACGAAGCGGCGGGAAAAGTCCGCGCCCGGGGGGACCCGGCGGTAGTGGTTGCGCCAGAGGGCGTAGCGCTTCAGCCCGTACATCATCGCCGCCACGTCGATCCCCTGGGGACACTTCACGCTGCAGGCGTAGCAGGAGGCGCAGGCCCAGTAGGCGTTGCTGGCCAGGACTGCCGTCTTCTGCCCGGCCCGAATCATGGCAATGATCGCCCGGGGAGAATGCTGCATGAAGGCCACCGCCGGGCAGGTCCCGGAGCAGAGCCCACACTGGATGCACGCCTGCACCGGATTGCTGTCCATGACGTAGAAGAGGTTGGCGATCTCCTGCTCGAAGGTCAGCGCCCGGGCCATGCTCGCTTCCTACCCCGCCTCCCGCCGGGCGGCGGCTGCCTGCAGCAGCGCCCGCACCCGATCCAGAAGCAGCTCCGGGTCCACGGGCTTCTCCATCAGCTCGTCCACAGGGAGGATGTGCGGGTGGACCGCCTGTCCCGGGAACAGGAAGGCGATCTGCTCCCGGATGCCGGTGATGATCAGGGTGGGAATCCGGGAAAGCTGGGGGTCCTTGCGCATCTTCCGCGCCAGCATCACCCCTTCCGCTCCCCGGCCCATGAGGATGTCCAGCAGAAGCAGGTCGGGGGGACGGCGCTTCAACGTCTCAAACCCGCTTCGGGGATTGTAGGCGGCCTCCACCTCGTACCCCGCCCCCTCAAGCACCCCGCGGATTGCATCCACGAATTCCGGGTCGTCGTCGATGATCAGCAGCCTGGCCTTCTCCTTCATGCCGCACCCTCCAGTGATGCCGCGGGCCGGTCCAGCCCCACCGCCACCTGCCCCGCCTGCCCGGCTACGGGCAGAGCCACGGTGAAGGTGCTGCCCTTCCCCGGCGTGCTCTCCGCCGTGATCACCCCGCCGTGCGCCTCCACGATCTTGCGCGTCACCGCCAGCCCCAGCCCCGCACCCACCTCCCCGGCCATCCCGGCCCGCCCGCGGTAGAAGGCGCCGAAGATGTGAGGGAGCTCGTCGGGGGGAATACCCACGCCCTGGTCGCTGACGCCGATGTGTACCTGCTCCCCCTCGACCCGCGCCGCCACGGTGATGCTGCCACCGGGGTAGGAGTACTTGACCGCGTTGTGCAGGAGGTTGACCAGCGCCTGCACCAGGGTCACTTCGTCCCCGACCACCGGAGGCAACCCTTCGGGGAGAGCCGTGCCGATCTGCAGATCCTTGCGTCGGGCGAAGGGCTGTACCGCCTCCACCGCCCGGGCCACCAGGTCTGCCACGGCCGTGGGCCGGAAGCGTTCCCGGATGCCACGCAGGTCCACGGAGATCGCCCGAAGCCAGGTATCCACCATCTGCAGGAGGTCGGCCAGGCGCGCCTGCAGGCGGGCCAGCCGCTCCCGTTGCGCCTCGGTCAGGGCTTCCCGCAGCTCTGCCGCCAGCAGATAGAGGCTCTGCTGAACCGCCGCCAGAGGGGACTTCACCTCATGGGCGATGATGGCGGCGAAGTGCTCCCGCAGCATCTCCTGCTCTCGACGCAGGGCCATCGTCTCCTGCACCAGCCGCCTTCGCTCCAGGCCGCGGCGGGTGATCAGTCGCAGCTCCTCCGGGGTGAAGGGCTTGGGCACGAAGTCGTAGGCCCCCCGCTGCATGGCCTCCACAGCTGAGGCCAGCGTGGCGTAGCCGGTGACGACGATGGTGACCACGGAGGGATCGGCGGCGCGGATGCGCTCCAGTACCTCCATCCCCGACATCCCCGGCATCTTCAGGTCCAGGTAGACCAGGTCGGGGCGAAACTCTTCCACCTGCCGCAGTCCCTGCGCCCCGTCGGAGGCTGTGGCCACGGCGTAGCCGGCGGCGCGGAGGATCTCGCTGCAGGAATCCAGAACGATCTCCTCGTCGTCCACGATGAGGATGCGCCCGGTGACCTCCACCGCTACGCCTCCTGTCCGGCGGCGGGCAGGCTCACCGTGAAGGTGGTTCCCCTGCCCACCTCGCTCTGCACGTTGATGGCACCCCGGTGTTCCTGGACGATGCGGTAGCTGATAGCCAGCCCCAGCCCGATCCCCCGGCCTGAGGGCTTGGTGCTGAAGAACGGGTCGAAGATCCGCTCCAGGTCCTCGGGGCGGATGCCGCGCCCGGTGTCGCTGATGGCGATGTGGATCATCCGGGCCACAGGGTCGTAGGACGTGGTGGCGATCAAGGTGCCGGTCCCGTCCATGGCCTCCGCGGCGTTTACGATGATGTTCATGAACACCTGCTGCATCTGGGCGGGGTCCGCCATCACCGACGGCAGGCCTGGCTGCAAGTTGCGGATGACCCGGATGTTGTGGAACATCGCCTGGTGCTCCACCAGGCCCAGGCATTCCTGGAGGATGCTGTTAACGTTGGCCGGTCGCACCTGCGGCGGGCGCGGTCGGGCAAAGTCCAGCAGCCCCTGGATGATCTCCCGGCTGCGGTCGGCCTGGACGGCGATCTTCTGCAGCGCCGGCCGCAGCGGGTCATCCGACGGGACCTTCTCCAGCAGCATGTGCGCGTAGGCCAGGATCCCCTGAAGGGGGTTGTTCAGCTCATGCGCCACCCCGGCGGCCAGCTGCCCGGTGATGGCCAGCCGCTCGGACTCGCGGATGCGGCTCTGGGCGTACTCCCGCAACTGCGCATCGCGCTGCTGCAGGGAGGCGGCCATAGCATTGAAGGCCTCCGCCAGCTCCTGCAGCTCATCGTTGGTGCGTAGGAACACACGCACATCCAGCTTCCCCCGGGCCATCTCCTGCGCGGCGTGAGTCATCCGGGCGATCCCGGCGGAGACACGGCGAGAGATGTAGTAGGAGACGACCATGGAGAGAATCCCGCCCATCAGGCTGATGGCCAGGAAGGCGGCAATGGTCCGCCGCCGGATAGCCACGTACTTCCCCTCCAGCACGCCCACGTAGAGGATCCCGATGATTCGGTCATCCAGGGCACGGATGGGCTCGTAGGCTGCGATGTACCAGTTGTTCACCACGAAGGCCCGGCTGGTCCAGCGCTGTCCCTGCTCTACCACCCGGCGGTAGACGTCCGAGGCGACACGGGTGCCCACGGCACGGCTGCCGTCAGCATTGGGCACGTTGGTGGCGATACGCAGGTCGTCAAGGAAGATGGTGGCGGTGCCCACGTCCCGCCCGCCGTAGCGCAACCCCTGGAAGACGGTCTCCTTCACCCTGTCCACGATCTCGTAGTTGCGGTTCAGCAGCACGCCGCCGTAGAGAAAGCCGATCAGCCCGCCGCGCCCATCCAGGACGGGCGCCACTGTCTCCAGCACCATGCCGGCGGTTTCCTCGGTCTCCGGGCGCGGCCGCGCC
Source organism: Armatimonadota bacterium (assembly GCA_031459715.1). Classification (NCBI taxonomy): domain Bacteria; kingdom Bacillati; phylum Candidatus Sysuimicrobiota; class Candidatus Sysuimicrobiia; order Candidatus Sysuimicrobiales; family Candidatus Humicultoraceae; genus Candidatus Humicultor; species Candidatus Humicultor tengchongensis. Next base: position 85,428 of record JAVKIA010000002.1, read on the forward strand.
CTGGGCGTGGGAACGAAACGGATGTAGGCCCGGTCCGCCAGGAGCGGCGACTCCAGTCGCAGGTCGGTCCCGGGTATGACGCTCACCGCAGCCACCGGCACCTTCCGCGCCCGTGCCGCGGCCAGCAGCGGGTCGTGGTTGCGGTAGTCGCCAGCCACCCCCGGATTGCTGGTTCGCAGCAGAACCCTGCCGGCGGCGTCGGTCACCGTGAGGAAGTCCAGCCCCTCGCTGCGGGCGACGCGGGCCAGCTCCGCCGCCGCCTCCTCGATTTTCCCCCTCTCCAGAGCGCTCCTGAGGAAGAAGCGGTCCGCGGTCAGCCGGACCACGGCGTGCACGTTGTTCAGGCGGCCATAGAGGAGCTCCCGCGCCGTGTTCAGGGCGTTGGTGACCGAGGTCTGCGCCTCGGAGAGGATCAGCCGGCCAACCAGCTGCGTCCCCACCACCATGAAGACGATTACGGCGATGAAGATGATCAGCAGGTAGCTGAAGACCAGCTTGGCGCCGATGGACAGCCGTCGCCGGACGGCCGGTGCCAGCCAGCGCCGCACCGCGGGCAGCACAGGCCGTGCGCTCGCCTGGCGGAAAAGCTGATGCACCGTACTCACGTGCGTCGTCGCCCTACCGCTCCTCCTGCGGCAGATCAAGCCGCGTCACGCCGGCTAGCTGACCAGGGCTTCGGCCAGCAGTTCCACCACATCGCGCACGACCATCCGCTTCTCGTAGCCCAGCACCTTCAGCGCGTCCTCGAAGCGGGCGACCTCGTAGGGGCAGGAGACGGCCAGCACGTCCGCACCGGTGGCCACCGCCTCCTGCACCCGCCGCTCCGACAGCCGCTCGTAGCCCTTGGCCTTGTAGTAGGCGTCCAGCCACATGCCTCCACCGCCCCCGCCGCAGCAGACCGTGTTTACCCGGTTGTGTGCCATCTCCAGGAGTCGTATCCCGGGGATCGCCGTCAGGAGCTGCCGTGGCTCGTCGTAGTAGCCGTTGTGCCGGCCCAGACAGCAGGAGTCGTGATACGTTACGGCATATCCCAGGCGTCGTCTCAGCAACGGCCGGAGGCGCTCCAGGTGCCGCACCAGGAAGGGGACCGTGTGTTCCACTGGGAAGGCAAAGCCCAAGGCGGGGTATTGATACTTGAAGGCGTCGTAGGCGTGCGGGTCCCCGGTGACCAGACGGTCAAAACGGTACTTCTGCAGTACGGCCATGTTGTAGTCAGTGAGGGTACCGAAGAGGCCCGCTTCGCCCACCAGCCGGGAGCACTCCCCGGCGCACTTCTCTTCGTGGGCCAGGATGGCGAAGTCCACGCCCAGGGCGTGGAAGACCCTGGCGGTGGCGCGGCTGACCTCCTGCCCGCGCGGCGTGTAGGAGGGGTAGCACTCCACGAACCAGAGGACGTCCACCGGTCGCGGCGTCTCCGCCAGGATGCGCACAGGTACCTCCGCACCCTTCGTCCATTCGCCCCGGCGCCGCGGCGGGAGGCCCATAGGGTTGCCGTAACGCAGGGTGTTGTCCAGGGCCCGCCGCAGCTCCGTCGGCACGTCGGGTAGGCGGAGGAAGACCTCCTCTTTGACCAGGGGCAGGAGGACCTCGGTCAGACGGATGCCTCGGGGGCACTTGGCCATGCAGGCGTAGCAGGCGACGCAGGTGAGCATGCTGTCACTGGAGAGCGCCTCCTCCAGCATCCCCGCGCGCAGCAGTCCGATGATCCGCCGCGGCGGGTAGTCCATCACCTCCCCGTGGGGGCAGGTCCCCGCGCAGACACCGCACTGAATGCAGGTGAGGATCCGCCGCCCCTCAGGAGTCGCCAGCAGATTTGCCAGTGCCGGCTCCGCTACAAACTCCGAGCCGCCGGCCGCGACTGCGTCAGACATCGGCCCACCGTCCTCGCAAGATGTATCTCCGGGACCATGGTAGGCGCGGCCGGCCGCCGGTGGCATCGGGCAGGCAGTTGAAACACCCTGCGCAGGGGTGCTGCGGAAACCGCACGGCCACTGTATGCGCACCACCCGTTAGAACTATTCCCATTGTCCCATCGGGCCAGAGGTAGGCCGCAGGCAGATCGGGCCCGGCACCCTCCTGGCCGCTATCCGCAGTGCGCATACCGCCGGCACCGGGAGTGGGACAACACCGCCCCGGTTCAGGCTCTTCTCCCCCGGGATACTAGGGAGCTTGCTCGATGCGCCGCCCTGGCCCCGCACCTAGCGTGAGACGGGGGTGGGTTCTATGACGTCCATCGTGCCGCGGCAAGCGGGGCAGCCAAACCCCGCCGGAGCGGCCGACCGGTCGGTCTGCCCGGCCGCCGCCCTCAGCTTCGCCCTGGGGCTAATGGCCCTGCGGCTGTGCTGGTTGCCGGGGGTGAACTGCGCGCTGGCCCTGGGGGCGGTGGGGGCGGGCGTCCTGGGGTTCTTGCGGGTGGTGCGCAGCCGGGGCGGCCTGTGCGGGCTTGACGAGGCCGTCTCCGGCATCGTCCTGGGGGTGATCGTGCTGGGCCTCTCAGTGTTCTTCGTCTCGGCATTCGTGGGGGCCTGGCGCTAGGACCATGGCTGTACGGCTGAACAGGCGCCAGTTCCTGCAGCTGGCGGCGGCGGCAGGCGCCGGGGTGACGGTGCTCTCGGCGGCGCCGCCTGTCGCGGCCCGGGCGGGTTGGGCCACGGGAACCGCCGCGGCAGCGATCCTCATCGATATCGCTCGCTGCATCGGCTGCCGGTCCTGCGAGGCAGCCTGCAAAGCCTATCACAACTTCCCGCAGGGCGAGGCGCGGGACCTGAGCCCTACCGCCTGGACCTATGTCCGGACCATAGCGCTGCAAAGCCCGCGCCCACACCTCAACCTGGGGGATGGGGGAGCTGGTCGTCGGACGTTCAAGGTCCAGTGCATGCACTGCCTGACGCCGGCGTGCGCCTCAGCCTGCCCGGTGGCTGCACTGCAGAAGACGCCGCAGGGACCCGTGGTCTACGATGCCAGCCGCTGCATCGGCTGCCGTTACTGCATGGTGGCCTGCCCCTTCCAGGTGCCCCGCTTCGAATGGCGCAGCCCGCTGCCCCGGATCACCAAGTGCAACATGTGCGCGGAGCGGCAGCAGCGGAGGGAACTCCCCGCCTGCGTGGAGGCCTGCCCTGTGGGGGCGCTGCAGTTTGGCCTACGCCCCGCCCTGCTGGCCGAGGCGGCCCGGCGGATCAGTGCGGACCCTCGCTACGTGCCGGCCATCTTCGGAGCGGAGGAGGCAGGCGGCACGTCCGTCCTGTACATCTCCGACGTCCCGTTTGAGGAGCTCGGCTTCCCGGTGGTGGTCTGCGAGCCTCTTCCCGCGTACACCTGGCGCGTCCTGGGCAAACTGCCTGGGATCGTCCTTACGCTGGGGGCGTTGCTCACCGCCGTGGAGGCCCTGGCCCGCCGCCGCAATACCCTGCCGCCTCCGGGGGGCGCAGCATGAGGATGTGGCGGCGGCGTCCCTCTCCTGGACGGCTCGTGCTGTGGGTGCTGTTTCTGGGCGCGCTAGCCATCAGCGCACGCCGCTTCGCCTTCGGCCTCGGGTCCGTCACGCACCTCTCGGACCGCTTCCCCTGGGGGCTGTGGGTCGCCGTCGACGTGCTCGGTGGGGTGGCCTTGGCCGCGGGAGGCTTCACCATGGCCGCCGCCGTCTACGTGCTGCACAACGAGCGCTACCGCCCTCTGGTGCGGCCCGCGGTGGTCACGGGGTTCCTCGGGTACGTACTGGTCATTGCCGCCCTGCTGGTGGACCTCGGCCGCCCCTACCGGATCTGGCATCCGGTGATCATGTGGAACCCGCACTCGGTGATGTTCGAGGTAGCCTGGTGCGTGCTGCTCTATACGCTGGTGCTCGCCCTCGAGTTCGGACAGATGGTGCTGGAGCGGCTGGGACGCCTGACCATGCTGCGCCTGACCCGTCTGGCCATGCCCCCCCTGGTGGTGGCGGGGGTAATCCTCTCCATGCTGCACCAGTCGTCCCTGGGGACGCTCTTCCTCATCGTGCCCGGCAAGCTCCACCCGTTGTGGTACACGCCGCTGCTGCCGGTCTTCTTTTTCGTCTCCGCCCTGGCCGTCGGGCCGGCCATGGTCCTGGTGGAATCGTTCCTGAGCTCCCGCGCCCTCAAGCGCGAGCTGGAACTACCTCTCCTGAGGGACCTGGCCCGTATCTCCTTTGTCATTCTCTCCATCTACCTGGGGCTAAAGGTCACGGATCTGACCGCCCGGGGGGCCTGGACGCACGCCCTGACTCCGTCGGTAGAGGGACGCCTGTTTGCCGCAGAGCTCCTGCTGGGCGTGGTCATTCCCCTGGTCCTTCTGGCCACGAACGGCGGCCCAGGGGCGAGCCGGCATGTGCTGGCCGCGACGCTGGTGGTCCTGGGAGTGCTGCTCAATCGCCTGAACGTGGCCATCACCGGCATGCTGGCCGGCAGCCACGCCACCTACGTTCCCGCCTGGACGGAGGTGGTAGTGACCCTGGGCATTACCTCCGCAGGGATCCTGGCCTACCTGTGGGTCGCCGAGCATTTGCCGGTGTTTCCCCAACGCAAACACGCCACCCTGTAGAGGGCACCTTCCTCAGGAGGAGTGCCATGCCGGGAGCGAGGGTAGGGGCAGGTGGTGACCCTCGCGAAACCTGTAGTGGACGGACCAGGGGGAGCCGTGAACCGCCACGCCTCTGCCACCCTGCGAACGCTGCTGTCCCGCGTGGCTCTCCTCGAACAGCAGGTGGCCCGGATGGCGCCCACCGTCGATGCCACCTTGCGCCACCGGGGATGGCCCGCTGCCGTCCACTCCCGCGACGACCGCCTGCTCCTGCCGCACCCCGCCAGCCAAGCCCTCATCGACCGCTACTACGCCGATCTCCGCCACTACCACTTCCGCCGCATCCTTCAGGAGGCGGCCGAGCGGCGGAGGCTCGGCCCTGTCGCCGTGCGTCGGCTGGTGGAGCGATGGGGCCCACGCAGCGCAACCACCCTGGATCGGCTGGTGGAGTACGGCCTGCTCACCCGGCGGGGGAAGGGGTTTGTGCTGACGGCGGAGGAGACAAAAACCTTCGGGGAGACGCTGGAATGGTTCGTCGCCCAGGTGTTTGCCCGGGAGTTCGCGGCACCGGCGGCCTGGGATGTGCGGGTCCGCGGCCTGGAACGCGGCGGGGACTTCGACGTCCTGGTGGTGCTGGACGGCCGCCTGGGCTACGTGGAGTGCAAGGGCAGCCCCCCGTACAACGTCTCCGCGGACGTCCTGGCCCGCTACCTGGAGCGCACCCGCCACCTCGGCCCGGACTTCACCATCCTCCTCCTGGACACGACGCTACGCATCGAGCGCAACATCATCGACAACCTGGTCCGCCTGCTGCGCGGCGGGGGTGAGCCGCCTCAGGTGCTCCGGGTGACGCCGGGCGTTTATGAAGTAGCTGGAGGTATCCCGTCGTTCGTGGTCACCAGCCGCCGCAGCCTGGTGGCCAATCTGGCTGTCTGCCTCCGCCGCCTTCACGGCGCGCGGTAAACGGCGGGAAACCTGCAGGGACGACCGAGGGGCTTCCGGCCCGCAGCGGGCGTGTCCGGCTATTCTGGCGCTTTCACTGCAGGCACCCCGCTACTCCGGCAGATTGTGCAACCATTCTTCCACGGCGCGGATGAACCCGCGGAATGTGTTAGGCACGCCGTGTAGCGCTGCCGCCACCTCCCCCAGGTCAACCCTGACATACTCGTGCACCAGGACGTTGCGGAACCCTCCCGATCCCCTCAGCTTCTCGTAGAGCGAAGGCGGGAGGACTCCCGCATCCCGCAGCTCCTGCAACAGCCCTTCGTACGTCTCCGGATGCCGGTGAAAGTGGGCGGCCAGGATGTGTCGCACACCTGAAAGACGATGGTCAGGCCCGCCAGCAGCCCGCGCTCGACAGTCCATCGCAGGCTGAGGTCCTGGGCCATGACGGCAGCAGCGACAAGGCGCTCGTAGGCGGCGGCCTCCTCAGGACTGGCTGCCTCAAGGAGGCGGCCGGTGGTGACTACCTCCCACTGCAGCAGCACGGAGGCACACCGCATGTCCGCCAGGTCCAGACGGTCGGTACCGAGCGCCCTGGAGAGGTCGGCGTACAGCCTGGCGTAGCTGAAACCGTCCGCGGGTAGCACCGCCAGGTCGATGTCGCTGGCCGTTGCCGGATCCCGGGCGGCGGACCCGAACAGGTAGGCGAGTCGCAGCGGGTGGCCCACCAGAACCGAAGGCAGCGCCTCCAGCCGCCGGGAGATGTCCGGCGGAAGAGGCGGAAGCCGCGCGTACCTCTCCTTTATGCCCACGCCCTGGTGTTCGCGGCGCCTGCGCCTGCGGCCTGCTTCAGCCCCAGGGGAATCCCGGGAGCCCCCGGCTCAGTACTCTCGCGAAAGCAGGTGCCGGTTGCCGATGCGCACGTTGGTCAGGCCGGCGTCCAGTGCCGCATCGGCCGCCTCCTGAGCATGGCGCACCGAGGTGCATGGGAGGTCCGGCATGTAGAAGTTGGGGGCGAATCCAAGCAGGGCGTAAGGGATGTCCCGGCTGAAGGCGGCGATGAAGCGGGCGATGCGTCCCACCTCCTCGGCGTCCACGTAACCGGGCACCAGCAGGGTGCTGGCCACCAGAAGCGGGGGGTCGGCCCGCTCGGCGACGCGACAGGCGGCGCGGGCGAAGTTGGCCAGCGTCTGGCGGTTGGTGTGACCGGTCAGCGCCACGTGCAGGGTCTCGTCAAAGGCCTTCAGGTCGAACTTCACCGTGCCGCCGCTACGCAGGGAGAGCTCCACCGCCCGGTCCAGCAGGCCGGGGCTGGAGGTGCCCGCGCTCTCCCAGCACACGGCCACCCCCCGCGCGGCCAGCAGGGCTGCGGAGGCCAGGGCGTGTGGCATCTGGGAGGCCGGGTCGCCACCGAAGTAGCAGACGCAGAACGTCTGCGCATTGGCCGCTGCGGCCAGCTCCACGGCGCTGATAGCCCGCTGTCGTAGCGCGGGCGCCACCTCCGCAGGCTCACCGCCACGAGTGCCCGCTGACTCTGCAGCTGTGGGCAGCAGCTCCCGGTAGTGCCAGTTCTGGCAGAAAAGGCAGTTCAGGGTGCAGCTACCGTAGAAGACGGCGAGGTTGTGCCCATCCCGCCGCCCGCGCCCGCCGCAGGCCCACATGGCCACACAGTTCGTGGGCAGAGGATCGCGGTACCAGTGCAGCAGGCCGCGCGCAGGGACTCCGGCCAGGTGCACCAGCCGCCCCCGGCGCACCGTGCGCAGCCCGCAGTAGCCGGTCTCCCCCTCCCCGATGACGCAACCATGCAGGCACAGCCCGCAGCGCACCCCGCCCGCCGTCCGCGGCGGAGCCGGCGGCATACGGAAGGCGCGGCGCACCGCGGCGTGAGCAGCGGCGGCCACCTGCCGTGCTTGGTCAGGCCTTTGGCGGATGCAGGGGCCGCAGACGCCCAGGTGAGCGGCGATGAGAAGGGAGGAACGGCCGCACAATCTGCAGCGCTGCGGAAGCGGTGCGCGGATAGTGGCGACCATCCACCATCACGCTACTGTCTACGCGGCTGGCGGCTCGGAGCGACCGTCCAGAACATTCCAGACTCCTGCGGCTTCCTCCTGGGTCTCGCGGTCGTCCAGCACCCGCGCTCCTGCGACCGCGGGGATGAAACGCTGCCCCGTAGCCTTCTCCAGTATGGCCGCCGGGCGCGATGGACATCGTGGGCCATGACAACCCCGGAGACCTCGCTGGGACGCTGCTCGCTCCCGGTAGCGGCGTTCCAGACTCTCCCCCTTGAGGCCGGCGGCGTCGCGGACCAGGATCCGCACGGTCTGCTCTGTGTCCCGCTGGGCGGCAGCCAGCTCCTCTACCCGCTGCTCAGTCCGCCGCTAGACCTCCGCCAAGAGCTTGACTTCCTGAGCCAGCTCGCGAACCACCGATTCTAGCATGCACCGCGGCTGCGGCAGTCAGCCCCTGCCTGATGCAGTCGGGCAGGCCGATCCCCCGGTAGCCGGCGCCGGCCAGGAAGAGTCCGGGGAGCCCGGCCAGCGCTGCCTCCGCCGCCGCCAGGCGCTCCAGGTGGCCCACGGTGTACTGGGGCATCGAGGCCGGCCAGCGGACGATGCGCCAGAGGACGGGCCAGGCCGTAATCCCCATGGCCGAGTGCAGCTCCTCGCTCACCACCCGGAGGATCTCCTCGTCGCTCCGCTCCAGTACCGCAGCGTCGCTGGCGCTGCCCACATAGGCCCGCAGCAGGGCGAAGCCCGGCGGCGCCCGGTCTGGCCACTTGGCCGAGGCCCAGGTGCAGGCCGTGATCCGCCAGCCCTCGCCGCGCGCCACCACGAACCCATGCCCCCGCAGCGGAGGGAGGTCACCCTCTCGGAACGCCAGCGAGACGGTGGCCGTGGAGGCGTACGGGATCTGCCGCAGCATAGAGGCGGCCTCCGGCGACAGGGGCTCCAGCAGAGAGGCGGCAACGAACGCCGGAGTGGTCAGGATAACCAGATCGGCTCGTGCCCGCCCCCCGACGCTCAGCTCGAGGAGGTATCCCGCCCCTTCTCGGGCGATCGCCTCCACTCCGACTCCGGTGCGCACTTCCACCCCCTCCAGGGCGGCGCCCAGCCGTTCCACCAGCCGGCCCAGTCCTCCCCTCAGCGTGACGAACAGGGGGAGGTGGCCGTCGGCATCCGCCGCCGTGCGGCGCCGGGCCAGCATACCGGCGATCACCGAGCCGTGCCGCCGCTCCAGCTCCCGCAACAGGGGGAATGTCGCCTCCAGGCTGAGCTGCTCGGCGTCCCCGGCGTAGATGCCGGCCAGCAGCGGCGCGGCGATGCGGTCCAGGGCGGCCTGTCCCAGACGGCGGCGGACGAAGGCACCCAGGCTCTCGTCGCTGTCCACCCTCCGGGGCGGAAGGAGGAGCTCTGCGCCGATCCGCGCCTTCTCCGGCAACGTGAAAAGCCCGCTGCGCATGAAGGGGAGGACCCTGGTAGGGGCCACGAGCGCCAGCCCCTCGGGCAGCGGGTGGAGGCGTCCGCGGGACAGCACGTAGACGGTGCGGTCAGGCCCGGTGCCCACCAATTCCTCCCCCAGCCCCAGGGCCCGCGACAGAGCCACCGCCTCCGGCTTGCTGGTGAGGAAGGAATCCGGTCCCGCCTCCAGGAGGAAACCGTCCAGGCGTTCGGTGAGGATCTTACCGCCCAGCCGCGGAGCCTGTTCGTAGAGGGTCACCTCCGCGCCGCGCAGCTCCTTGGCCTGCACAAGCCCGTAGGCCGCCGCCAGCCCGGTGATGCCCCCGCCGACGACGGCGATCCTCACGGCACGCGCGCCCCCAGGTGGGGTGCGACCAGGTCGGCCAGCGCGGTGATGAAGTCCGGGGCGTCGTTGGGCATAGCGGTGCGCTCCAGCCGCAGCCCCAGCCGGGCCGCCAGGCCCTGCGCCTCCACGTCGATGTCGTAGAGCACCTCCAGGTGGTCGGCGACGAACCCGATGGGGCAGACCAGGACCTCCCGCTCCCCCTCCCTGCGCAGCCGCTCCAGCGTCGAGAGCAAGTCGGGGCCGAGCCAGGGCTCCGGCGTCCGGCCCGCACTCTGGTAGGCAACCGTCCACCGGGGCAGGGCAGCGAGGCGGGCCGCGCCCGCAGCGCTGCGGTTGACCTCCTCCGGATAGGGATCATCCCAGGTGCGGATGCGCTGGGGCAGGGAGTGCGCCGTGAACACCACATAGGGGGCTGCGGGGAAGCGCTGCGCCGCCGCGCGCAGGCGGGCGGCGACGGCGGCCAGGAAGCCTGGATGATCGCCCCAGCTCGTGATGTAGGTGAGGGTCAGCCCCGGGGGCCGCGCCTGCTCGGCCGCCTCCACGTACACCCCCACGCTCAGCCGGGAGTAGTGGGGGGCCAGGGCCATCCCCACCGCATGCCGGATCCTGGCGGCGGCCATCTCCCGGATCACGTCGCCGATGAAGGGGGGCGCGTGCCGCATCCCCGCACGCACGGAGACGGCGTACCCCCGCGCAGCCAGCGTCGCCTCCAGCGCCGCAGCCTGACGATGGGTTATTTCCACAAGCGGCGACCTTCCGCCGATGGCGCGGTAGCGCTCCACCAGCTCGGCCAGCAGTTCCGCGGAGGGCGGACGACCTCCCCGGATGTGAGTGTAGTAGGCCCCGACCTCGGCCAGGGTGGCCGGGGAGCCGTAGGCCATGAGCAGGACCGCCTCCCGGGCGGGCGTCGCTCTCCACCCGGTCTCGCCTCCCTCGGCCAGCCGACCTCCGTGCGCCACCTCCGCGCTCACCTGGCCACCTCCGCACCCGCGTGCACCAGGTCCACCAGGCGGCGCAGGTTGTCCACCGGCGTGTGCGGCAGCACCCCGTGCCCCAGGTTGAAGATGTGCCCGGGGCGGCCGGCGGCAGCGCGGAGAATGGCCGCAGCCTGCTCCCGGACCACCTCGAACGGGCCGGCGGCCACCGCGGGGTCGAGGTTGCCCTGGATCCCCCTGGGGCCTATGCGCGCCCAGGCCGCGTCCAGCGCCACGCGCCAGTCCACACCAATCACGTCTCCACCCGCCTCCGCCATCAGCTCCAGCAGGCCCGCCGTCCCCGTGCCGAAGTGGATGGCGGGGACCTGGGGCAGGGAGGCGAAGAGACGGCGCATGTGCGGCAGCACCGCGCCCCGGTAGTCGTGGGGGCTCAGGCAGCCCACCCATGAGTCGAAGACCTGCAGCGCCTGCGCCCCGGAGGCCACCTGCGCCCGGAGGAAGGCCACTGCGGCATCTGTGAGCCGTTCCATCAGCCGGTGCCAGACGTCGGGCGCGCTGTGGATCATCGCCTTGACCTTGAGGAACTGCCGCGAGGAGCCGCCTTCGATGAGGTAGGAGGCCAGCGTGAAGGGCGCGCCGGCAAAGCCGATCAGGGGGACGGGCGAGGCCCTGCGCACCAGGGCCACAGCCTCCAGCAGGGCCGGGGTGTGTTCATAGGGGTCGAAGGGCCGCAGCCGCTCCACGTCGGCGGCGCTTTTCAGCGGCTCGGCCACCACCGGTCCCACCCCTTCGCACAGCTCCAACGCCACCCCCATCCCGGCCAGGGGCAGGGTGATGTCGGCGAAGAGAATGGCCGCGTCCACACCCAGGCGGTGCACAGGCTGCAGTGTGACCTCGGCGCAAAGGTCGGGGTGCCAGATGATCTCCAGGATGCTGTAGCGCTCGCGGACCGCCCGGTACTCGGGGAGCGCCCGCCCGGCCTGGCGCATGAACCACACCGGAGTCCTGCTGGCGGGCTGGCAACGGCAGGCGCGCAGGAACGCGTCGTTCACGCCACCGCCTCCCGCGCTGCGGCCACCGCGGCGTCCACCTCCTCCTCACCGTGGGCCAGCGTGAGGAACCACGCCTCGAACTGGGAGGGCGGCAGGAGGATCCCCCGGGCCAGCATGGCGTGGAAGAAACGGGCGAAGCCCGAAGTGTCGCATTCCACGGCCTGCGCGTGGTCGGCCGGAGGGGTCTCCCGGAAGAAGACGGTGAGCATGGCGCCGACCTGGGCCACCGCGGCCCGCCCGGCCAGGGCCGTGCGCAGCCGGTCGGCCAGCGAGGCGGCGCGCTCCTCCAGCGTGCGATAGACGGCGGGGTCGGCCAGGCGGCGCAGCACCACCGCGCCCGCCGCCATGGCCACAGGGTTCCCCGACAGGGTGCCCGCCTGGTAGACGGGACCCAGCGGGGCCACGCGTTCCATGATCTCCCGCCGGCCCCCGTAGGCTCCCACGGGCAGCCCCCCGCCGATGATCTTGCCCAGGCAGGTCAGGTCGGGAGTGACGTCGTAGCGGGCCTGCGCTCCACCGAAGGCGACGCGGAAGCCGGTGATCACCTCGTCAAAGATCAGGAGGGCGCCGTGGGCGGTGGTGAGGTGGCGCAGCGCCGGCAGGAACTCCGGATGCGGAGGGATCACACCCATGTTGGCGGCCACCGGCTCGACGATCACCGCGGCAATCTCCTCTCCGAACTGACGGAAGAGCTCAGCGACAGCATCCACATGGTTATAGGGCGCCACCAGCGTGTCCCTTACCGCGGCGGCGGGCACGCCGGCGGAACCCGGCAGTCCCAGAGTGGTCACGCCCGAGCCGGCCTGCACCAGCAGCACGTCCGCGTGCCCGTGGTAGCACCCGGCGAACTTGACGATCTTCTCCCGTCCGGTGAAGGCCCGGGCCAGGCGCAGGGCGCTCATTGCGGCCTCGGTGCCGGAGCTGACGAAGCGCATCCGCTCCATGGCGGGGAAGGCCGACTGGATCAGGCCGCCCAGCTCGACCTCTTCCGGGGTGGGCGCCCCGAAGCTGGTCCCCCGGGTGGCAGCAGCCTGGACCGCTTCCACCACCTGGGGGGCGGCGTGGCCCAGGATGACCGCTCCCCAGGAGGCGATGAAGTCCAGGAGGCGCTGTCCCTCCGCGTCCCACACGTAGGCGCCGGAGCCGCGGGTGATGAAGCGGGGCGTCCCGCCCACCGCGCCGAAGGCCCGCACCGGACTGTTCACCCCGCCGGGGAAGAGGTGCTGGGCCCGGGCGAAGAGGTCCGCGTTGGTCGTCCCCGTCACGGCTGGTAGGGACAGAGGGGGTCGCTAGCCATCTCGTCGCCGGTCCAGGCGTAGGCCCGGGCGCGGGAGCCGCCGCAGATGGCCTTGAAGGAGCAGGCGCCGCACTTGCCTGTGAGGCGATCCACGTCGCGCAGGCGGACGAACAGGGGCGAGGCCCGGTAGAGGTCGACGATGCTGCCCTCACGCACATTCCCGGCGGCCAGCGGCAGGAACCCTGAGGGATAGACCTCCCCGGTATGCGAGACGAACATGATCCCGTTGCCATCACGTACCCCGAACCCCCGCCCCACGGGGGTGCGGGCGATGGCCGCATCGTCCATTCCCGCCGCCCGCATGCGCACCACCGCCACCCGCCGGTAGTGGGTGGCCTCGGTGGTCTTGATGGCAAAGGGGGCGTCCCGGGAGAGATCCAGCAGCCAGTGGAAGAGCCGCTCCGACTGGCCGGGCGTGATCTCGCGCAGCAGGCGGCCCCGACCCACGGAGATGAGGAAGAAGAGGCTCCAGCGCATGATGTCCAGGCCGCTAAGCAGGGCGTAGAGGTCCGGCAGGTCCTCCAGTGTCTCCGCCGTGACCAGCGTGTTGACCTGCAGGGGGATGCGGGCCTGGCGCACCCATCGGGCCGCCTGCAGCGTCACCGCGAAGCACCCCGGGACTCCGCGGAAGGCGTCGTGCCTCTCCGCCGTGGACCCGTCCAGAGAGAGCGACATGCTCTGGATTCCGGAAGCGGCCAGACGGCGAACTACCTCCCGCGTGAGCAGGACCGTCCCGCTGGGAGCCAGGGAGACACCGAAGCCCTGCTCCACCGCCGCGGCGATGAGGTCCCACAGGTCGGGACGCTTCAGGGGATCGCCCCCGGTGATCACCAGGTGGGGCGGTGGCTCGCCAAAACGCCGCGCCTCCCGCAGCATCGCCCGCCCCTCCTCCGTGGAGAGCTCCCCGGGGTGACGCGTTGCCACCGCCTCGGCGCGGCAGTGGCTGCAGGCCAGGTCGCAGGCACGGGTCACCTCCCAGTAGATCAGCAGCGGCGCCCGGGCGAAGACGTAGGGGACGGTACCAGTGGAGGGTCGAAGGTGCGCCTCCCGCTCCCCCTGCCGGGGCTCCGGGTGCCAGGACTCCAGATCTTGTGCCTCCACCCGCTGCGTTTCCAGTGGATTCATGGCCCCTCCTATCCCAGCAGGCGCAGCGCCTCCTCCAGCGGCCGGTGGATTCCGGTGAGGATGGGCACGTCGCGCACGGTGGCCCGCCGCGCCTCCGTCTCCCGCAGGGCCATGACCAGGTCCTGAAAGGCGGGCAGGTCGTCTGTCTCGTAGGTGACGATGAACTCCTGGTCGTCCAATCCGAAGGAGTAGGCCAGGCACTGCCGCACCTGCGGGTAGGTACGTCCCACCCGGATGTGCTCGGCCATGATCTTCTGCCTCTCGGCCCGCGGGGTGAGGTACCAGTCGGCCGACTTGACGAAGGGGTAGACGATCAGGTAGCGGGAGCGCTCCCCCGCCAGCATGGCCTGCTCCTGTTCGCTAACCCGCTGCACGTAGACCGACGGCCGCAGTAGCCCCAGCAGAGAGTGGGCCGGGGTACACCAGCGGCCCACTCCGGAACGCAGCAGCAGGCTGGCCGTCTCCTCCAGGTCCTCCGGGGTGGCCCCCAGGCGCCAGAGGAGGAACTGGGCGTCGGCGCGCAGTCCCACCATGGAGTAGGTGTGTGTGGTCACTCGCCTCGCCGCCTCATCTGCCGCCCGGACGAAGGCGGTTAGATCCGCTTCCCGCTCGGCCGCGGTCGTCCGCCGCCAGGCCGGGTCCAGGCGCAGGGTAAGGACGTGCACGAAGGATCCCTCTCTCATGCGATGAGCCGTGCCGCTTCCTTGGCAAAGTAGGTGATGATCACATCAGCGCCGGCGCGGGCGATGGCGGTGAGGATCTCCAGCGCTGCGGCCGGCCCGTCCAGCCAGCCCCGCTCGGCGGCAGCCTTAACCATGGCATACTCCCCGCTGACGTTGTAGGCGGCCAGCGGCACCGGGACTATTTCGCGGGCGGCGCGGATGACGTCCAGGTAGGCCAGGGCCGGCTTTACCATGACCAGGTCGGCACCCTCCTCTACATCCAGGGTGATCTCCCGCAGCGCCTCGCGGACGTTGGGCGGGTCCATCTGGTAGCCACGGCGGTCGCCGAACTGCGGGGCTGAACCGGCGGCCTCGCGGAAGGGGCCGTAGAAGACGGAGGCGTACTTGGCCGAGTACGCCATCACCGCCACCTGTTGTTGCCCGGCGGCGTCCAGCGCCCTGCGGATGGCACCCACCTGGCCGTCCATCATTGCGCTGGGGGCGACGACATCCGCCCCCGCCGCCGCCAGCGCCGTGGCCGTCTGTGCCAGCAGCTCCAGTGTGGCGTCGTTGTCCACCTGGCCGTCGCGGATAACGCCGCAGTGGCCGTGGGTGGTGTACTCGCACAGGCAGACGTCCGCGGCGACAACCAGCTCCGGGTCCGCGTCGCGCAGCGCCCGGATGGCCTGGGGGACGATGCCGTCGGGGTCGTAGGCTCCGCTCCCCAGGGCGTCCTTGCGTTCGGGGATCCCGAAGAGCAGCACCGCGCGGATGCCGAGCCGGCGCAGCTCGGCGGCCTCCCCGGCCAGCAGGTCCACCGAGAGGCGGAACTGCCCGGGCATGGGGCCGATGGGCTCGCGCACACCGCGCCCGGCTCGCACGAAGAGCGGGTAGATGAACCGCTCCGGGGTAAGGCGGGTCTCACGGGTCAGGGTCCGCAAGGTGGCGGTCCGCCGCAGCCGGCGCGGCCGCCGGACGAGCTCATGTGGGGCGGTGAGCTGCTGCACGTGCCTCCCTCCTCTGCAGTGCGGCGATCAAGCCTTCGGTGGTGTGCTCTTCGGCCACCAGGTGCGGGTGGAGCCCCAGCTCCCGCACGGCCCGCGCGGTCACAGGGCCGATGCAGGCCACGAGGACCCCGGCCAGTGCGGCGGCGGGGTCGTCCACCAGGCGGGCGAAGCCGCGCACGGTGGAGCCGCTGGTGAACAGGACGACGTCGATCCCCTCGGCCAGGAGGCCGCGCAGCGGCCGGCGCGATTCCTCTGGGCCCTCGACGGTGCGGTAGGCCACCACCTGATCCACATGCGCGCCCCGTTCCCGGAGCAGGCGGGGCAGCTCCGCTGAAGCGGCGTCCGCGCGCGGTAGCAGGATGCGTCGCCCGGCCACCTCGCCCAGGCCGCGGGCCACCGCCGCGGTGAGGTAGCGGTCCGGTACGAAGGCGGCGGTGACCCCTTGGGCCTGCAGCGCCGCTGCGGTCGCCGGCCCCACCGCCGCCCATCGGGGAGCGGCAGGGACCGGCAGGCCCAGGCTGTGTAGACGCTGGAAGACCGCACGTACCCCGCCGGCGCTGGTGACCACGACCCAGTCGTAGGTGTCCAACCGGCGCAGGGCCACATCCAGCGGGCCACCCGCCTCGACCTCCACAAGGGCCACCGTGGGAACCCAGCGCGGGTCCCACCCCAGAGCCTGCAGGCGTGCACAGAGCTCGCGGCCCTCGGGCCGGGTTACCAGCACCCGCCGCCCGCCTGTACCGCTCCCGTTGCCACGCCCGCTCACGTCCGCCCTCCCCCCGCCAGCACCGCGGCGCCGCGGGCAAGCAGGCGCGCCCCCAGCGCCGAGCCCAATTCCTCGGCCATCTCCACCGCGCCCTCCGCCCGGTCCCGCACCATGCTCCGGCCGTCGGGGGAGACCACAGCACCCTCCAGCACCAGGCGCCCTCCGTCGACGCGGGCCAGCGCGGCGATGGGCGCCCGGCACCCGCCTCCCACCGCCCGCAGGAAGGCCCGCTCCGCCACCAGCTCCTGCCGCGTGGGCAGGTGGTCCAGCGACGCTACCAGCGCGGAGGAGGAGCCATCCACCCGTACCTGCACCGCCACCGCACCCTGGCCGACAGCCGGCAGCATCACCTGGGGGGAGAGCGGCGCCGTGATCCGACGGGCGAGCCCCAGGCGCTGCAGCCCTGCGGCAGCCACCACGATGGCATCCAGGGAGCCTGCGTCCAGGCGGCGCAGCCGGGTGTCCACGTTGCCGCGCAGCCCGATGATCCGCAGGTCGGGACGCAGCGCCAGGAGGAAGGCGGCCCGTCTGGGGCTGTCGGTCCCCACCCGGGCTCCGGGAGGCAGGTCCGCCACCTCCCGGCCGCTGCGACTGATCAGCGCGTCGCGCGGGTCACTGCGAGGCAGGTAGGCCGCGACGGAGACCCCGTCTGTCTCGGCGGTAGGGAGGTCCTTGGCGCTGTGCACCGCCAGGTCGATGCGTCCACCAAGCAGCGCCTGCTCCAGCTCCTTGACGAAGATCCCGCTGCCCCTCCGTAAGGCGCCCGCACTCCGGTCGCGGTCCCCGGTCGTGCGCACAGTGACGACCTCGACCGAGATGCCCCTGGCGCGCAGCGCCTGGGCCACCAGCTCCGCCTGCGCCAGGGCCAGAGCGCTCCCCCGGGTGCCCAGGCGCAGCCGGTCAGCCATCCCGCCACTCCGGCTCGCCGCCGTCGGAGTCGTTGAGGGCGAACAGGTCCCGGGCCACGTCCAGGTAGATGGGCCCGTGTGTCGCCGCGCGGTCCCGCATCCGCACCAGCGGGTAGTGCAGGAACTTGTTCAGGAGGCGACGGCCAAAGGCCCGCAGGACCGGGTCGGGTGAGGAGGCCGCAGCCAGCTCCTCCTCCAGCAGGGCCTCGGCCCGACGGCGCAGCGCCCGGATCGTGGGCACGGCCTGGCGGCCAGCCAGCCAGGACAGGAACTGCGCCGTCTCCTCCTCCACAATGGCCTCCGCCCTTGCCAGCACCTCCGGGGAGACAGCCTGGGAGGCGCGGCTGCGCAGGTCGTCGAGGTCGAAAAGGCGGACACCGGGCAGGTGTCGCACCTCGGGAGCGACATCGCGCGGCACCGCCAGGTCGATCAGGACCAGGGGCCTTCCTCCCCGCGCAGAGGCCACCCTACCAACCAGCTCCCGGTCCAGAAGCGGAGCCTGAGATCCGGTGCAGGAGATAACCAGGTCGGCCTCCCGCAGGAGCCGCTCCAGGTCCCCTAACGGAGCCGCCTCCCCGCCGACGGCGCGCGCCAGCTCCACCGCAGCCGCCGGGGTGCGGTTGGTCACAACAATGGGCCCCGCGCCGGCATCCCGCAGCGCCTGCGCCGTCAGCTCTCCCACCTTTCCCGCCCCGACTACCAGGACCGCTCGATTGTCGGAAGCGGCAAGCACCTCGGCGGCCAGTACGGCCGCCGCCTTGGGGATGGAGGGGCGGTCGCGCCCCAGGGGGGTCTCGGTGCGCACACGACGCCCGGCGGCCAGCGCATGCTGCCCCAGGCGGTCCAGTACCGCTCCCAGCCTGCCCAGGCGCCGGGCCACCGCCAGCGCCTCCCGCACCTGCCCCAGGATCTGCGGCTCGCCCAGCACCATGGAATCCAGCCCTGCGGCCACAGCCAGCAGGTGGCGCACGGCGCCGCGGCCGCGCAGCACCACCAGCGGGGTCTCCTGGGGGGCGCCCGCCGCCTCCAGCAGGGCGCGGCGCAGTTCCTCTACCGACGCCGTGCCGTAGAGCTCGGTGCGGTTGCAGGTCACCAGCAGGAGGGCTTCGCCCCCCAGACCGGCCAGCAGGCGCTCGGCTGCATCCGCTCCCAGGGCGAACCGCTCCCGCAGGGCCAGGGGAGCGGTCTTGTGGCTGAGCCCGACGCTGGTGATCACGGTGTCCCCCGCCCAGGCGGGGCCTCGTAGGCCTGCACGATGGCCAGCAGCATCTCGTCCAGCAGCCGACCCAGGTCTCGTGCTGTCCTGACCTGCGCCTGGCCCGCCGGCAGCGCCTGCACCGTGCGGGCCAGCACCAGGTCGCGGAAGAAGCAGTAGCCTTCTACAGCCTGGGAGAGCGTAAGGCCGGCGGCACGCAGTTCGCGTCCGTACCCCTGCCCCAGCAACCGCAGACGGCGTCTCGCCTCCCGCCGCTCCACGGTGCCGCCCACCGAGTTTGCCAGCAGCTCCACCACCTGCCGCCCGTGTTCTCGCGCCTTGGCCCGGAAGGCGTTGTTCAGCGCGGCGAACCAGGGGGCCGCGCGCATACGGCGCGCCGGCAGGCCGGAGACCAGGTGGAGGGTGTGACGGCGCAGCGTAGCCGCCACATCGCCGCGGGCCGGGCGCGCCGGAGCCATGAGGGCGCGCAGGTCCTCCTCGAGGAAGCGGCGGTGTCCACCCGGGGTACGGAAGGTCTGCACCTTGCCCTGGTCCGCCCAGTGGCGCAACGTGGCTTCGTCCACGCCAAGCAAGGCGGCGGCCTGACTCAGAGACAACCAGCGTCGTACCCGGGCCACGGGGCAGTCCACGGGCTAAATTCTACAGTTTTCTGCAAGACCCTTTACAAATCTGCACAAAAGGGGGCAGCCTGTCCATCGGGGGAGTGCCCGATCTTATGCTCGGCCGGCGAGCGGAGGTCCTCCACTCCCGCCAGAGGAGGCCCATGAGCGGGTACGCACCTGCTAGATGTGCACTGCTTGACCGTTTGGTCAAATCCTGCTATTGTCACCAACATAGTAGCCGGGGAGCAGCGGGCGGCGCTGTGTTCTTTCTGCACGGGGGAAGCGGGTGGCTCCAGTCACCGAGGAGGCCCTCCGGGCACGTCTCGACCGGGGCGAACTGGTGGAGGGTCCCGAGTACGCAACCTCAGCGTACGTCGAGTCACTCCAGCGCACCCTGATCGTCTCGGCGGACACCGAGCTGATCAGCGCGCCGGCCTACCTGCGTGCCGCGCAGGACGCCCCCAGCATCAACTCCTACATTTCGGCCATCGGCATCATCCAGGACGAACTGGGCCACGCCCACATCGCCTACCGCATGCTGCGCGACCTGGGCGTCGATACCGACGCGCTCATATATGAGCGCGACCCGGCGCAGTTCAAGCATCCTTTCGCGTTCGACGTGCCGCTGGAGTCGTGGACGGAACTGGTGGTGGCCAACGCCTTCTATGACCGCGCCGGTTTCGTCCTGCTGGGCGATATTTACCGGCACACCACGTACGGGCCGTGGAAACGGGCGCTGGCCAAGGTGGACCGCGAGGAGAACTTCCACCTGCGTCACGGGGAGAAGTGGATGCATACGCTGGCGGCCGCCCCCGCCACCCGGGCCGAGCTGCAGCGGGCGGTGGACTGGATGTTCCTCCTGACCGTGGAGTGGTTCGGGCTGCCCGACGACCTCAAGCGCCACAAGGAGCAGATCGGCTATGGCCTCAAGGGCTGCACCAACGACGAGCTGCGCCAGCAGTGGCTCTCCACCGCCGTCCCCCTCTGCCAGGCGCTGGGCCTGGAGGTGCCGGCGCGCTACGACCCATCCGCCCGCCGCTGGGTCATCACCTGCCCGTTCCCGGCGCGATTCGACGCAGCGCAGAAACGCTGGCGCCTGGAAGAAGGCGCCACCACCTGGGATGAGGTCGTGGGGCGCTGGAGGCAGCGGGGACCTGCCAACGCCGAGCTGGTGGCTGAAATCCAGCGAGGCTATCGCCAGCTGCAGCAGCTCCAGGCCTGAGAGGGTGGGACCAGATGGCAGGACCGCCGGTCGACCCTCCGCCCGCAGCGCTGGCGCCGGGTGAGCGGTGCACGGCGGAGGAGGCTCTGGCCGCCCTGCGCGAGGTGCTCGACCCCGAGTACCCTGTGAGCATTGTGGACCTGGGCCTGATCCGCGGTGTGGCCGTCCAGGGTGACACCGTCCGGGTCCGGATTACCTTCACGTCCATGGGCTGTCCGTGTGTGGACCTGATCCAGGACGACATCACCGCGCGGTTGCGGCGTCTGCCGGGCGTGCGCCAGGTGGATCTGGAGGTGGTCTGGGAGCCGTGGAGCCGCGCCGACATCACCGCGGAGGGGTCGCGCCGCCTCCGCCGGCTCGGGGTGGTCTAGCGTCTGGTCTGACCTCCGGCGTCCCCGGCCATGTCCTGAGGGTGCGGATGAACGAAGAGTACTACGAGGTGTTCGCCGCCCGCGCGGAGGCCGGTGAGCCGCTGCGCAACGTGGGCGCGGTGCGGGCCACGGGCTCACGCGAGGCGGGTATCTTTGCGCACAAGCTGTACGACGAGTGGAGGTGGCGGGCCATGTTCGTGGTGCCGCGCCGGGCGTTGCTCCCGGTGATCCGTCCCCAATGACCGGCCGGGTGCGCTTCCTGGTTCTGGCGCGGCGCGCCTACTCGGAGGCGCTTGAGTATCACGGGGTGCTGGAGGTGCCCGCGGGTGAGGACGCCGCCCGGCTGGCCCGGGAGCGGTTCGGCTCCGACTGGCTGGAACTGGTGCTGGCACCGGATGCGGCGGTGCACTGGGTTATCGGGCCGCCGGCTCTGGAGCCGACCGCATGAACCACGAGGTCACCTCCGCCCCCGAGCTGGCGCTGCCGGCGCTGGTCAACCTCATCGTGGTCCTGGCGGATACCAAGTACTTCCTGGGGCGACGCCTCTCCGAGTGGGCGCCGGCCGCGCCGTTTCTGGAAGCGTCGGTGGCGTGCGCCGCCATCGCCCAGGAGGACCTGGGGCACTCGCGGGCCATCTATCCGCTACTGGAGGATCTGGCGTACCCCAACCGGCCCGCGCCCCTGGAGCGCGAGACCGACCGCGACCGCCGTTTCTGCGTGCGCTTCCTGGATGCGCCGTTTCCCACCTGGTCTCACGTAGTGGCCGCCGCTGTCCTGGTGGACACGGCGGTCACCACCATGTTTGAGGCGTTGGTGGCTTCTCGTCACGAGGCGCTGGCCAGCCGCGTACGGCGCGCGCTGGAGGAGGAGCGCGCGCACCTGGGCTACGCGGAGAGCCTGGTCCGCCGGCTGGCGGCGATCCCCGGGGGAGCGGCGGCCCTGCAGGCGCGCGTGGACGAGGCACTGACAGAGATGCTGTGCTGGTACGGACCGACCGGGGAGGCGGGCGTGGAGATGCTGCGGAGCCAGGGTTTCCTTGCCGCTGCCAACGACGCTCTCCGCCAGGCGTACCTCCGCCGGGTGGCGCCGCTGCTGCTGGAGGTGGGCGTGCATCTCCCGGTGCGGTGGAATCTCGAGGAGGGCAGCTGGGAGGTGCCGCCGCTCCCGTGGGAAAGGTGGAACGCGACACAGCGCCGGCTCGAGGCCTGACCCGCCCGGGCGCGCCCCCCGGGGACGGGCCGCGGTGCCCCTGGTGCCAGTCGACGGACGTGGAGCGGGTCGGTGCCTTCGGACCGCAGCTGATGTCCGAGCAGTACCTGTGCCGCGCCTGCCACAGTCCTTTCGAGCGGATCCGCCGATAGGGGCGGTCGCGAGCGGCGGGGGCAGGTGCCGGGCCTCGAACGGTGGGGACGAGGAGGTCTGGCCATGGCGTTGCTGGTAATCAACGGTGAGATGGTCCCGGCCAGAAGCGGCCAGCAGATGCCGGTGCTGAACCCGGCCACCGAGGAGGTGGTCGACACCGTGCCCAGGGCCGGGCCCGAGGACGTCGACGCCGCGGTGGCGGCGGCGCGGCGGGCGTTCGACACCTGGGCGAAGACCGACCCGGACGAGCGCGCCCACAAGATCCGCGAGGGCCTGGCCCGGGTCCGGGCCCACGCTCCGGAGGTGGCCGACCTCCTGGTGCGTGAGCAGGGGAAGCCGCTGCATGAGGCCAGCGGCGAGCTCACCCACTTTCTCCACGGGATGGAGTTCTACGCGGACCTGGCCAGCAAGCAACGCGGGGTCTATGCTCCCCTGCCGTCGGCGTTGGGCAGGGCCTACGGCCTGGTGATCCGCCGGCCCGTGGGGATCTGCGCCGCCATCGTGCCGTGGAACTTCCCGCTCACGCTGATGGGTACCAAGATCGGCCCGGCGCTGGCGGCCGGCAACACCGTAGTGATCAAGCCGGCGAGCACTACCCCACTGGCGACGCTGCGCGTCATCGGTCTGATGAACGAGGTGCTGCCGGCCGGCGTCCTCAACGTGATTACAGGCCCCGGCCCGCTGGTAGGTGAGGCGCTGGCGGGGCATCCAGATGTGCGACGTGTGGCCTTCACCGGGCAGACCACCACCGGCCGGCGGATCATGGAGGTGGCCGGGCCGTCGTTCAAACGCGTGACGCTGGAGCTGGGTGGCTCCGACCCGGTCATCGTCTGCGCGGACGCCGACCTGGACAAGGCCGTCCGCGGCGTGCTGATCGGTCGCTTCTGGAACTGCGGTCAGGCGTGTCTGGCGGCCAAGCGAGTCTACGTCTTCGCCGAGGTCTACCAGGCCTTCCTGGAAAAGCTCCTCGCCGGTGTGGCGCGCTATGAGCCGGGGGAGGGATGGGTGAAGGCGGAACGGCCCCGGATCCGCCTGGGTCCCCTGCACACCGCCGAACAGCGTCAGGAGATCGTCGAGCAACTCCAGGATGCCCTGGGCCGGGGCGCCCGGGTGGCCTATGGGGGCGCGGTGCCCGAGGGGCGCGACAAAGGGTACTTCTTCACGCCCACCGTGGTCACCGGGGCGCCGCACGACAGCCGGGTGGTTCAGGAGGAGACATTCGGGCCGCTCCTGCCGGTGTTCAAAGTCTCGGGCATCGATGAGGCGATCCGGCTGGCCAACGACTCGGTCTACGGTCTGGGCTCGTCTATCTGGACCTACAACGTCCGGTGGATCCACCGGGCGGCCCAGGAGATCGAGGCCGGAATGACCTGGGTGAATCAGGTCCACTATGGGTACGACGAACTGCCGTTCGGCGGGGTGAAGGCGTCGGGGATCGGACGCGAGCACGGCATCGAGGCCATGGACTACTACGTCGAGGGCAAGTCGGTGGTCGTCGGCGACCTGGAATAGTTCGTGCCGCCGCATCGTCCCTCGACGATCAGGAGGGGAAGGATGGCCGTCGAGTACACGCGCGAAGGGTCGGTGGGGTTCATCACCCTCAACCGCCCGCCCGCCAACTCCTACGAGATCACCTTCATGGAGGAGCTGGAGCGGGCCATTCGGGCGGCCGCCGAGGATGCCGGGGCCCGGGCGGTGGTCGTCCGCAGCGCGCTGGAGAAGTTCTTCTGCGCCGGTGCCGACATCAAAGCCTTCGGCGAGAACACCCCCGAACAGAACATGGCGATGTGCCGCCTGGCCCACCGCGCGCTGGCCCGCATTGCCGCCGTTCCCAAGGTCTTCATCGCCCAGATCGCCGGGCACGCGCTGGGGGGAGGCCTGGAGATAGCCCTGGCCTGCGACCTGCGCTTCGGCGCCGACGGCACCTACAGCCTGGGCGTCCCCGAGGCGACCCTGGGACTGCTGCCCGGCAACGGCGGCACGCAGCGCCTGCCGCGTCTGATCGGCTGGAGCCGGGCGCTGGACCTGATGATCACCGGCCGGCGCATCTCACCCGGAGAAGCGCAGGCCCTGGGGATCCTGGACCGGGTGTTTCCTCCTGACCGTCTCGACGCCGAGACCCTCGCCTACGCCCAGGCGCTGACCGAAGGCTCCGCCTCGGCGATCGGGGCCATCAAGCTGGCCGTGCACCAGGGGCGGGAACGGCCGCTGGACGACGGGCTGCGCATCGAGCGTGAGCTGCTGGACGGCCTCTTCCGCAGTCCGGACGGCCAGGAGGGGGTGCGCGCGTTCATTGAAAGACGCAAGCCACAGTTCGCTCCGATAGTGGAACCGGCAGATCTGCAGAGGGGGTGAGGAGTGCCATGCGGACCATGATTGCGGCCGCCGCCATCCTGACGCTCTTGGCGGCGACCCTGGGGCCGGCCGCGGCGCAGCCGCAGCCGGTGCGGATCGCCTTTCTCAGTTCGCTCAGCGGTCCATTCGCCTTCTGGGGCGTCAACGCCCGGGACGGCATGAAGATGGCCGTCGCGGAGGTGAACGCCGGCGGCGGGGTGCTGGGGCGGCCACTCGAGCTGGTGGAACGGGACGACCGGAACAACCCGGCGGAGGCCATCACGGCCTTTCGGTCCCTGGTGGAGCGGGACCGGATTGTCGCGGCCGGAGGGGTGATCTCCAGCGATGTGGCCCTGGCCGCAGCTCGCGAGGCCGAGAGCCTGCGCGTTCCTCTCTTTCTGACCATGGCCGGCTCCCACGCCATCCTCACCCGCCGGACCCGGTTCACCTTCCGGACGTGCCTGGTGGCCGCGCCGATGTACGTCCAGGCCATCGCGGGGATGGTGCAGCGAGAAAAGTACACGCGTGTGGGAGCCATCGTCGCCGACTATGCCTGGGGACACTCCATCCGGGAGGCGTTTGAGCGGTATGTGGCTCCCCTGCCCGGCGTCCGCACGCAGCAGGAGGTCGCGCCGGTGGTTACGCCTGACTTCACGCCATACCTGCGGCGGCTCCAGCCGCTGAATCCTCAGCTGCTGGTGGCGGCGGGCCATCCTCCGGGCAACCCCACCATTGTCCGCCAAATGTGGGAGCTCGGCATGACGGCGCCGGTGATCGGCTCCGTGTTGCCGCCGGAGTTGATGGTGCAGCGGGCGGGGGACGCCGTCTACGGCCGCTTCCAGGACTACTCCTGCGTCGACTTTCAGAACCCTACCTGGGCGCGTCTCGCCGCCAGGTTCCACACCGAGTACAAGCGCTACTTCGACAACAGCGCGCTCTCCGGGTATGTCATCGTCAAGATGGTGGCGGACGCCGCCCGGCGGGCGAAGAGCACGGACCCGCCGGTACTCGCGGACACGATTCGCAAGGGGCGCTTCATCCAGGCCGGCCACGGCTGGCCCCTCTCCTATACTGAATGGGGAGAGATGAAGGAAGCTCGCCCGATCATCTTTGTCATCGAGCGTGGGGAGGCCCCCGGCGGTGCCAACCCCGGCGCGGGCTGGTTCCAGAAGTGGCTGTTCCGTCCCCCGGCCGTCGAGCCGTATGTCCCCGCAGAGTGACGGACCGTTCCTGGAGTGCCACCGGCTCACCAAGATGTTCGGGGGCATGGTGGCGGTGGCGGAGGTGAGCTTAGCGGTCTCTCCCCGGAGCATCGTGGGGCTTATCGGCCCCAACGGGGCCGGGAAGACTACCGTGCTCAACCTGATCAGCGGTGTCCTCCGTCCCAATGCCGGTACCGTCCGGCTGCGCGGACGGGACATCACCGGGCTCGCCCCCCACGCCGTGGCGCGGCTGGGCGTGGGACGTGTGCTCCAGATCCCCCGGCTCTTCCCGGGGATGACCGTGCTGGAGAACGTGACGGTGGGGGCGCTGTTCGGCGACGGATCTCCTCGGCGGTCTCAAGCAGAGGCCCGGCGCCAGGCCCAGGAGACCCTGGCCCTGGTGGGACTGGAGGACAAACAGGACCAGCCCGTCGCCAGGCTAACATTACAGGAGAAGAAACTGGTGGACCTGGCCCGCGCCCTGGCGGCTCGGCCCCAGTTGATCCTGATCGACGAGGTGATGAGCGGACTCAACCCGGGGGAGGTCGAGGAGTGCGTGCAGTTGCTCCGCCGCGTGCGGGATGAGCGGCACGTGGCCATTATCTGGGTGGAGCACGTGATGAAAGCCATCATGAGCGCCGCCGAGCGCGTCTTCGTCCTGAACTACGGTCGGTTGATCGCCGCGGGCACGCCCGATGTCATCGCCAGGGACCCGGCCGTCATCCAGGCGTACCTGGGTGTGACGGAACCGGCGCAGCGGGGAGGGCCAAGCCGCTAGGTGTATGCTGTCCGTTGAGGGATTGGCGACGGCCTACGACGACATCCCCATCCTGCGGGACGTCAGCCTGAAGGTCCGGCGGGGCGAGGCTGTGGGGGTGATCGGCCCCAACGGGGCGGGCAAGACTACCCTCCTGCGCACCATTGCCGGACTGGTGCGGCCGCGTGCCGGGAGCATCGCCTGGGAAGGCCTGCGGCTGGACGAGCTGCCAGCGCACGTGGTGGCGCGGCTCGGCATCGTGTACGTGCCGGCCGAGCGCGAGCTGTTCCCGCAGATGACGGTCCTGGAGCACCTCCGGCTGGGAACCTACCCGCACCCCGCCGGCTTCAAGGCCCGCGTCGAGTTCGTCTACGACCTGTTCCCGCGACTGGCGGAGCGCCGCCACCAGCGGGCGGGGACCCTGAGCGGCGGAGAACAGCAGATGCTGGCCATCGCCCGCGGCGTAATGATGCAGCCCCAGGTCCTGCTCCTCGACGAGCCCTCCACGGGCCTGGCCCCCCTGCTGGTGGCGGAACTATACCACCAGCTCGGCCGGCTGCGTGACGCCGGCCTCACCGTCCTGCTGGCCGAGCAGCAGGTGCCGCGGGCGCTGGAATTCTGCGAGCGCCTGTACGTGCTGGAGAACGGAGAGGTGGTTCTGGCGGGGGCCCCGGACGACCTCCTGGCAGACTCCGCGCTGAAGCGCGCCTACCTGGGGGTGGCCTGACGGTGGGCGCGACGGTGGCGTCGCGGCCGTGGTGATCGCCGTCCTGATCGACGGGATGGTGCAGGGGCTACAGCTGGGGCTACTCGGGGTCGGCATCACCCTGGTCTACGGCCTGGGCGGCGTGCTGAACCTGGCCCACGGGCAGCTGGCCGTGACCACGGGGGTAGCGGCGGCCCTGCTCATCGGCGCTGGCCTCCATCCCGCGCCCGCCGCCATGCTCGGGGTCCTGGGCGCCGGTCTGCTGGGTGTGGTCATGGATCGGACGCTGTTGCGACCTGCGTACCGTCGCCGGGGGGAAGAGCGGCTCCTGCTGGCGCTTATCCTGACCCTGGGCTTCGCCTTCGTCGTCGACGGCTTCCTGGCCTATCGCTATCCGAGCGTGGCGCTGACGCTGCGGCTGCCGGCCCCCGCCGTGGTCCTGGCAGGGGTGCGCATCCGCACGGTCAGCCTGGCGGTGGCAGGTCTGGGGCTGGCGGCCTTTGTCCTCCTGGGCCTGTTCCTGCGGAGCACGCTCCTGGGAAGCGCGGTGCGCTCCATCATGCAGAACGAGACGGGCGCGGTCCTGTGCGGCATCGACGTGGACCGGGCGCGCACCATCGTCGTCGGCCTGAGCGCCCTCCTGGCGGGGCTGGCCGGTCTGGCCCAGGGGCTCTTCTCGCACGTGGGGCCGGAGATGGGGCCGGAGTTCACCGTCCTGGCCCTCATCGTTGCGGTTGTCGGTGGGGTGCGCAGCCTGACCGGTACCTTCGTCGCCGGCCTGCTCCTTGGCCTGGTGAATGCCTTTTCCAGCTTCTACGTGGGGACATATCTCACGTGGATCCTGCTCCTCCTGGCGGCTCTGCTCACCCTGCTGGTGCGCCCCGAGGGCCTGCTGGCCTACTGGACATGAGGGAACGACCGCGCTCCAGACGGATGATACCGGTCCTGGTAACGGGGGCGGTCCTGGCCCTCCTCCCGTGGGTCTTCGGCACTGGCGGCTACTCTCTGCGCATCACCACCCTGATGCTGGTCATGATCATCTACACCGTAGCATTCAACATCATCTTCGGACACACCAGACAGCTCTTTCTCTGCCTGGGCGCCCTGGCCGGACTCTCCGCCTACCTGTCGGTGATTCTGGTGCGGGAAGCGCGGCTGGCCCCGGCGGCGGGCATTGCCCTGGGCACTCTGGGGGCTGGCACGCTGGGCGCGTTACTCAGCTACGTGGCCGCCCGCCGGGGGCTCGGGGTAATCTTCGCGGGCATCGTGACCCTGGTGGTGTCACTCATCTTCCAGAACCTCCTCCTGGGGCTCCGGCGGTACACGAACGGCGAAACCGGGATCGTCACCCAGGGGCTGGGGGTTGGTCTAGCCGGATACCCGGTGGTCGCGTACTACGCCCTCCTGGCCCTCCTGGTCCTGGCCCTGGGGGTGTACCGGTGGCTCATGGACGGCCGGCCCGGGCTGGCCTTCGGCGCGCTCAGCGAGGACGAGCTGACCGCGGAGCTGGCCGGGATCGACGTGACGCGCTACAAGGTGCTGGCGGCCGCGGTGGGATCGGGCCTGATCGGCCTGGCCGGAGCCCTGTTCGCCGACTTCAACGGGTTCATCAGTCCCAGCATCTTCTCCCTGGCGCACATCGACATCGTGGTCCTTATCGCCCTGCTGTTGGGCGGGATGCGGACGCTGCTTGGGCCTGTCATCGGTGCCGCCGCCTTCACCCTTATCGACGAGCTTGTGCGACCGTTCGGGCAGGCCACGGTGCTGGCGTACGGCGTTCTGCTGATCGTTCTTTTCCTGGCGTTTCGGCAGGGACTGGTACCGTTCGTGCGTCGCCTGGCCCGCGTGCCTGTGCCCTGAGCAGCCGGCCGGGTTGCGGTGCCCCTGGAGGCGTGGGATGGCTGAGATGTTCATCGACGGGCAGAGCGTCTCGTTCGCCGGGCTTGACCGGCTGGCCGTGACGAACCCGGCCAGCGGCGAGGTCATCGACACCGTGCCCCGGGGCGGATCCTCCGAGGTCGACGCGGCCGTCAACGCCGCGGCCACGGCTTTTCCCGCCTGGCGCGACCTCCCCGCCGCCCGCCGCGGGGAGCTCGTGGCCGCCGCGGCGCGCGCCGTCCTGGGGCGGCTGGACGAGCTGGCCCCGCTGCTCGTGGCCGAGCAGGGCAAACCCCTCCGCGAGGCCCGTCTGGAGATCCGGCGCTTCGTGCACACGCTGGAGTACTACGCCGGCCTGGCCAAGAACCTCCGGGGCGGATACGTACCCAACCTCGACCAGGGCGCCTACGGAATGATCCTCAAGCAGCCCATGGGTGTGGTGGCCGCCATCGTCCCCTGGAACTTCCCGGTGTCGCTGCTGGGCAACAAGCTGGGCCCCGCCCTGGTGGCCGGCAATACCGTTGTGGCCAAGCCGGCGGAGACCACCCCGCTCGCCACCCTGCGCGTGGCGGCCATCATGCACGCCGCTGGTGTGCCCTCCGGGGTGTTCAACGTCGTGACCGGTCGGGGCTCCGAGGCCGGCCGGGCGCTGGTGGAACACCCCCGGGTGCGCAAGGTGGCGTTCACCGGCTCCACGCCCGTGGGCAGGGAGATCCTGGCCCGCGCGGCGGCCGACCTCAAGCGCGTCACGCTGGAACTCGGCGGCTCCGATCCCATGATCGTCTGCGACGACGCCGATCTGGAGACCGCCGCCGGCGCGGCCAGCGTGGGGCGCTTCTTCAATTGCGGGCAGGCCTGCCTGGCGGTGAAGCGGCTCTACGTCTTCGAGCGCGTGGCCGACGAGTTCCTCCGCCACCTGCAGGCCCGCGTCGGCAGGTTGCGTCTGGGGCCGGGCGACGCCGAGGGGGTCCTGATCGGGCCGCTACACACCGCACAAGGGCGCGAGACCATCGAGGCCCAGGTGGCCGACGCCCTGGCTGGCGGCGCCAGGGTCCTGCTGGGCGCCAGGCGTCCCGCCGGGGCGACCTTCGCCCGCGGCTTCTTCTACGAGCCCACGGTGCTGCTGGAGCCCGCGCCCGATGCCCGCGTGGCCCGCGAGGAGGTCTTTGGTCCCGTGCTGCCCGTCTGGCGCGTGCGCGACCTGGATGACGCCATCCGCCGGGCCAACGACTCGATCTACGGGCTGGGGTCGTCTATCTGGACCCGCGACCTGGACCGCGCCTCGTATGCCGCCGAGCGGCTGGAGGCGGGGTGGACCTGGATCAACTCGCCGCCCAAGATCTATGACGAACTCCCCCACGGCGGAGTCAAGCAGAGCGGGATCGGCAAGGAGCACGGCAGCGAAGCCCTCGATTACTATATGGAGACAAAGTCGGTGGTGGTGCGCAGGTCCTCGTGAGGGGAGGGGGCGCGGATGGTGGAGGTACCGTTGCAGTACAATGCCTCGCTTGTGCTGGACCGCAACGTGGAAGCGGGGCGGGCCGGCAAGGTGGCCATCAGGTGCGGGGACGAGCAGGTCACCTACGGAGACCTGCTGGCACGGGTCTGCCGGTGCGGTAGCGCCTTGCAGCGGCTGGGGGTGCGGCGGGAGGAGCGGGTGGTCATGGTGCTCAACGACACGCCCGCCTTCCCCACGGTCTTCTACGGCGCGCTACGCATCGGCGCGGTGCCGGTGCCGACCAACCCGCTGCTGCGGTGGGAAGATCACCGCTACTTCATCCAGGACAGCTATGCCCGGGTGGTGGTGACGGACCTGGAGCACCTGGAGAAGGTCCGGCAGGCCGCCGAAGGCGTCGCCGACCCGGTCACGCTTGTCGTGGCCAACGGCCGGGCGGAGGGGGCGCTGGCGCT
The DNA here is from genome assembly GCA_031459715.1 of Armatimonadota bacterium. NCBI lineage: Bacteria > Bacillati > Candidatus Sysuimicrobiota > Candidatus Sysuimicrobiia > Candidatus Sysuimicrobiales > Candidatus Humicultoraceae > Candidatus Humicultor > Candidatus Humicultor tengchongensis. The sequence goes on from JAVKIA010000002.1 coordinate 116,020, forward strand.
GGACGACCTGCTGGCCTCAGGCCTGCCCGACCTGGCGCCCGCCTCCACCCACCGCGACGACATGGCCTTCATCCTCTACAGTTCCGGCAGTACCGGACTCCCCAAGGGCGTGGTGCACCTGCACCACGACATCCCCTACACGTGTGAGACCTACGCCCGGCACGTACTGCAACTCACCGACGCCGACATCACCTACTCCGCGGCCAAACTCTTCCACGCCTACGGCCTGGGCAACAACATGACCTTCCCCTACTGGGCGGGTGCGGCCACGGTCCTGGTGCCGGGGCGCCCGGCTCCCCAGCCGGTGCTGGAGACAATACAGCGGTTCCGGCCCACGGTGTTCTTCGGGGTACCCACCCTGTACAACGCCATCCTCAACTTCCCCGACTGCACGCGCTACGACCTCTCGTCGCTGCGACTGTGTGTCTCGGCGGCCGAGGCCCTCCCGGCCGAGATCTGGCGGCGGTGGAAGGAGACGTTCGGGCTGGTCATTCTCGACGGCATCGGCACCACCGAGATGCTGCACATCTTCGCCTCCAACACCCGGGAGGCGCTCCGCCCCGGCTCCAGCGGGAAGCCGGTGCCGGGCTACGAGGTCAAGATCGTGGATGATGAGGGGCGGCCGGTGCCGCCCGGCGGCGCTGGCCACCTGATGGTCAAGGGGGACTCGGCGGCGCCCTACTACTGGCACTTCCACGAGAAGTCCAAGGCCACCATGGTCGGTGAGTGGATGCGCACCGGTGACTGGTACCGGATGGACCGGGAAGGCTTCCTCTGGTACGAAGGCCGCTCGGACGACATGCTGAAGGTCGGGGGCCTGTGGGTCTCCCCCATCGAGGTGGAGAACAGCCTGATCGAGCACCCGGCGGTGCGGGAGGCCGCGGTGGTGGGGATCGAGGTCGAGGGCCTGACCAAGATGAAGGCCTTCGTCATTCTGCGGGAGGGGTTTGTGGGGTCGGCGGCGCTGGCGGCGGAGCTGCAGGAGTGGTGTAAGACGAAGCTGGAGCGGTATGAGTACCCGCAGTTCGTGGAGTTCGTGGCCGACCTGCCCAGGACGGTGACGGGGAAGATCCAGCGATTCAAGCTACGGCAGGCCCACCCCACGCCGGCCTCGTCGTAGGTCTGGCGGCCCGCCGCGGTGCGGGCGCCCGGCCCGGAGCTGAGCGATGCCGTATGCCCATTCAATAAGCTCATGAGCCTGGCCGAGGCCATCGCCCGGTTCGTCCCTGACGGCGTCGCGGTGGCCATGGTCACCTCCCTGGAGTCGCTGATCCCGTTTGGGGCCGGCCATGAGATCATCCGCCAGCGCCGGCGCGATCTGACCCTGACTGGGCCCATCTTCGACATCGTGGTGGATCAGCTCATCGGCGCCGGCTGCGTCTCCCGGGTCGGGCCGCCTGGGTCGGCAACGTGAGCGCCGGATTGGGCCATGCCTACCGCCGCGCGGTGGTATCCGGGATTCCTCGCCCGCTTGCCGAGGTGGATCGCCCCGGGAACGTGAATTCGTCCTACGGGACGGGTTAGCCGGAACCGCATCCTGAGCGCCAGCCGCCGGGCGGGGCCTTCCCGGCAGGAGGAGGGGTGTCCGCTGGCGAATCCGGGTGCTGTTCGACAGACCGAAACAGGTTCACAGTTATGAACACGGTCCCCGCCGCCAGCTCGGGCCGGCCGAGAGCGCCCCGCCTGGTGCCCGCAGTGGACCGGGCCGTGCGGGTGCTGCGCGCCCTGGCCGCGGACGGCGCGTCGCCCCGCCTCTCCGATCTGAGCCAGGCACTGGGCGTGAGCAAGAGTTCCCTCTCGGGCCTTTTGGCCACCCTCGAGCACCACGGCCTGGTCGAGCGCGACGCCGAGTCGCGCGTCTACCGGCTGGGCGGGGCGCTGATGGAGCTTGGGAGCGCGGCCCAGCGGGAGCTCGATCTCGCCCGCGCCGCCCGCCGTCCGCTGGAGCGCCTCCGCGATACCGTGGGCGAGACCGCCGTGCTACACGTCCCCGCCGGTGACGGGGCCGTCATCGTCGCCCGCGCCGAGTCTCGCCACGACCTTAAGGTCGTGGCGCCGCTGGGGCACCGGCTGCCGCCGCTGGCGGGCGCCGTGGCCAAGGTGCTCCTGGCGCACCGCCCGGAGGCCGACCTCGCCCCGCTGCTGCGTGGGGGGCTCCCCGCGTTTACCCGGCGCAGCGTGACCGACCCGCAGCGTTACTTGGAGGAACTGCGCCGGGTGCGCCGTCGGGGCTATGCGCTCGACGACGAAGAGTACCTGCCCGGGGTATGCGCGCTCTCCGCCCCCGTGTACGACGTGCTCGGCCGGCTGGCGGGCACGGTGACCGTGGTGGGGTCCAGTGCGCGGCTCAGCCGCTCACGGCTCCGGGCGGCGGCGCGGGAGGTGCGGGCCGCGGCCAGGGAGATCTCGCAGCGGCTGGGTGCCGGCGGTGCGGAGGCAAGGCTGGGTGACGCCGGTGCGGCGGCGGAGGCATCCACCGGACGCTCCCGGGGAGGCTGAGATGCCCAAGGTGCTGGTGACGCTGAGGGTCAACGGCGAGGCCTGCGAGGTCGCCGTGCCCGTGCACAAGACGCTGCTGGAGGTGCTGCGCGAGGACCTGCGCCTGACCGGCACCAAACACGGCTGCGAACTTGGGGAGTGCGGCACCTGCACCGTCCTGGTGGACGGCGAGCCCTGGCTGTCGTGCCTCACGTTGCCGGTGGAGGTCGAAGGGCGGGAGATCCTCACGGTGGAAGGTCTGGCGCAGGGAGGGCGCCCCCATCCCCTCCAGGCCGCCTTCGCCGAACTGGGCGCGGCGCAGTGCGGTTACTGCACCCCGGGGATCCTGGTGACGGCCAAGGCGCTCCTGGACGCCACGCCACGCCCCACGCGCCAGGAGATCGCGCAGGCCCTCTCGGGCAACCTGTGCCGGTGCACCGGCTACGTGAAGATCTTCGAGGCGGTGGAGCTGGCGGCGCGGCGCATGGCCGAGGAGGCGGCGCCCGCGGGCGCTCCCGTCAGCGCGCCGGCCGGGGCCGCCGGGGGGGAATAGGATGGCCCACGACTTCTCCGTCATCGGCCGGATGTTGCCCCGGGTGGATGGACTGGCCAAGGCCACCGGGCAGACCAGGTACGCCGACGACCTGGACCTGCCCCGGATGCTGTACGGGCGCCTGCTGCGCAGCACCTGCGCCCACGCCCGCATCGTGCGCCTCGACACCAGCCGCGCCCGGGCCCTCGCCGGGGTGCACGCGGTCATCACCGGGCGGGACCTTCCGGTCAAGTTTGGCATCCTGCCCGTCAGCCAGGACGAGCACGCTCTGGCCCTGGACAAAGTGCGCTTCGTGGGGGATCCGGTGGCCGCCGTGGCCGCGGTGGATGAGGAGACCGCCGAGCGGGCCCTGGAGCTCATCGACGTGGAGTACGAGCCGCTTGAGGCCATCATGACCATCGACCAGGCCCTGGCGCGCGACCACGTGCGGATCCACGACTACGGCGACGGACCGGCCAACGTCCACAAGATGGTGGCCCTGGAGTTCGGCGACGTGGAGTATGGCTTCCGCCAGGCCGAGTACGTGCGCGAAGACGTCGTGTTCTACCAGGGCAGTACGCACCTGCCCATGGAGCAGCACGCCGCGGTGGCATCCTACGAGGCCGACGGGAAGCTCACCGTCTGGACGTCGACGCAGACACCGCACTACGTGCACCGGGCGCTGGCGAAGGTCCTGGAGTATCCGGCCGGCCGGATACGCGTGATCGCCACGCCCGTGGGGGGCGGCTTCGGCGGCAAGTCCGATCCCTTTGCCCACGAGATCGTGGCCGCCAAGCTGTCGATGCTGACGGGCCGGCCGGTGAAGATCACCTGCACCCGCGAGGAGGTCTTCTACCTCCACCGGGGGCGGCATCCGGAGCTGCTGTGGGTGCGGACCGGCTTCACCCGCGACGGCCGCATCACCGCCATGCACTTCAAGGCCTTTCTGGACGGCGGGGCCTACGGTTCCTACGGCGTTGCCACCCTGTACTACGCCGGAGCACTGCAGACCACCACATACCGGATCCCCGCCTACCGCTTCGAGGGCCTGCGCGTCTTCACCAACAAGCCGCCCTGCGGCCCCAAGCGCGGCCACGGCACGCCGCAGGCGCGGTTCGCCCTGGAGGTGCACCTGGACCGGGCGGCCGCCGATTTGGGACTGGACCCCGTGGAGCTGCGGCGCCGCAACCTGGTGGAGCCCTACTCCATGACGGTCAACCACCTGCGCATCACCTCGTGCGGGCTGCGGGAGTGTATCGACCGGGTGGTGGAGGCGTCGGGTTACCTGGAACGGCGCGGCCGGCTGGGACCCGGCCGCGGGCTGGGGTTTGCGGTGAGCGCCTACCTCTGCGGCGCCGCCCTGCCCATCTACTGGAACGAGATGCCGCAGTCGGAGGTGCAGATCAAGATCGACCGGGGCGGCGGTGTCACCGTCTACTCCATGGCCATCGACATCGGCCAGGGCTCCGATACGGTGCTGGCTTCCGCGGTCGCTGAGGTGCTGGGCCTCGATCCGGCGGAGGTGGCGCTGGTGACGGCCGACACCGACCTTACCCCGATCGACCTGGGGGCCTATTCCAGCCGCGTGACTTTCATGGCCGGCAATGCGGCGGTGGAGGCCGCCCGCCAGATGCGCGGGCGGATCTTCCAGGCCGTGGCCGAGAAGCTGGAGGTGCCGGTGGAGCTGCTGGCGGCGCGCGGCGGGCGCATCTTCAACATGGAGAAACCGGAGCTTGGCCTGGAGTGGGTCGAGGCCGTGCGCGTCGCCGAGGCGCGTTGGGGCCTGCTGCTCACCTCCGGCTCGTACCGGCCCCCCCGGCTGGCCGGCCCGTACAAGGGCTCGGGCGTGGGACCCTCCCCTGCCTACTCCTACACCGCCTGCGTGGCCGAGGTCACCTGCGACGCCGAGACTGGCTGGGTCACCGTCGACCGGGTCTGGCTGGCCCACGACATCGGCCGGGCGATCAACCCCCTGCTGGTCGAAGGGCAAATCGAGGGCAGCGTCTACATGGCGCTGGGCGAGGCCCTGATGGAGGAGCAGGTCTTCCGACGGGGCGTCCACAAATTCCCGTCGATGCTGGAGTATAAGAGCCCGACGACGCTGGAAGCGCCCGAGATTCACTCCTTCCTGGTCGAGAGCGTCGACCCCGAAGGGCCGTTTGGGGCCAAGGAGGTCGGACAGGGGCCCCTGCTGCCCGTCGTTCCCGCGGTGGTCAACGCGGTGGCCGACGCCCTGGGCGTGCGCATCGACGAGGTCCCCCTCACCCCCGACAAGGTGCGCGCCGCCCTGGCCGACCGCGAGCGGGGCGGGCCCGGCCGTGTCGGGCCCAGGGGGGTCCCGGCGGTGCGCTTCAAGGATCCGATCCGGGTGCAGCCGCCATGATGCGGCTACCGCCCTTCACCTACCTGGCGCCGCGCCGGCTGGAGGAGGCCGTTCGCCTGCTGGCCGACCACGGCCCCGAGGCGGTACCGGTCGCCGGCGGGACCGACCTGTACCCCAACATGAAACGCCGCCAGATCGAGCCGAAGGTGCTGGTGGGCCTGCGGGGGTTGCCGGAACTGCAGGGGATCTCGGGGGATGCGCGAGCGGGCCTGCGGGTCGGCGCCGGGGTCGTGCTGCAGCGGTTCCTGGACCATCCGGTGGTGGCCCGGCACTACCCGGCGCTGGCGCGTGCCGCAGGGTTCATCTCCAACCCGCAGATCCGCCACATGGGCACCGTCGGGGGCAACCTGCTCATTGACACGCGGTGCAACTACTACAGCATGCCCTACTGGTGGAGGCGCTCCATCAACTTCTGTCTGAAAAAGGACGGCGACGTCTGCTGGGTGGCTCCGGGTGGGGGGCGCTGCTGGGCCATCTCCTCGTCGGACCTGGCGCCCGTGCTGATCGCGCTTCAGGCCCGGGTCCGGCTGGTGGGAGCGGCGGGCGAGCGCACGGTGCCGGTGCACGATCTCTATAGAGACGACGGCATCGCGTACCTGGCCAAGGCCGCTGACGAGATCCTGGTGGACATCCTGCTGCCGCCCCCGGACGACCTTCGCGTCACCTACTGGAAGCTGCGGCGCCGCGGCGCCATCGACTTTCCCATCCTGGGCGTGGCCGCCGCCGTGGGGCTGGAGACGGATGGGACCTGCCGCCAGGCCCGGCTGGTGCTGGGTGCGGTGGCGTCGCGACCGGTCCGCAGCGAGGCCGCCGAACGGGTGCTGCTGGGCCAGCGCCTCACACCGGAGGTGATCCAGGCTGCGGCGGAGGCCGCCTGGAAGCCCTCAAAACCCCTGGACAACGCCGACCTGACTCTGGGCTACCGCAAGGCGATGGTGCGGGTCTACGTACGCCGCGCCCTGCGGGAACTGGCCGGGCTGCCGCCTGAAGCGGGGTTGAGCCAGACTGCCGGGGAGGTCTCGGCGTAGCGGCGGCGATGGCGACGCGCGGCACTTCCACCGAGGTTCCCTTCTTCCAGAGCGAGGTGGAGACGCTGGAGCGTCCCGCTCTGCGGGCGCTGCAGCTGGAGCGACTGCGCCGCCTGCTCGAGGAACTGGTCGACGCCAACCCGTTCTATCGGCAGAAGTGGCAGGCGGCGGGCGTGCGGCCGCTGCAGGACATCCGCGGACTCGACGACCTGCCACGCCTCCCCCTGACGACCAAGGCGGAGCTGCTGGCCGATCAGGAGGCTCACCCGCCCTTTGGTACGGTGCTCACCTACCCGCTGGAACGCTACAGCCGCCTCCACCTGACCTCCGGCTCCACCGGCCGGCCGCTGCGCTGGCTGGACACACCCCGCTCCTGGGAGTGGTGGTGCCATTGCTGGGGGTTCGTCTACGCCGCCGCCGGTGTCGGCCCCGCCGACCGCGTCTTCTTCCCCTTCTCCTTCGGCCCGTTCATCGGGTTCTGGGCTGGCTTTGACGCCGCGACCCGCCTGGGCGCCCTGGCGGTGCCGGGGGGAGGGCAGGACTCCGCCCTGCGCCTGCGCACTATGCAGGAGATCGGCGCCACTGTGCTGGTGTGCACACCCTCGTACGCGCTGCGCCTGGCCCAGGTGGCCAGGGAGCAGGGGCTTGACCCGGCGGCGCTGCCTGTGCGGGTGACGATCCACGCCGGCGAACCCGGCGCCAGCATCCCCGCCACGAAGCAGCGGATCGAGCGGGCCTGGGGCGCGCGCTCCTTCGACCACTACGGCATGACCGAGGTGGGCGCGGTGGGCTTCGAGTGCCTGGCCCGCACCGGCGGCCTCCACCTCAATGAGAGCGAGTTCATCGCCGAGGTCCTCGACCCGGCGACGGGTGAGACGGCGGCGGAGGGCGAGGGGGAACTGGTGCTGACGAACCTGGGCCGGGCGGGATCGCCCGTGATCCGGTACCGCACCGGCGACCGGGTCCGCCTGGTGACCGCGCCCTGTCCCTGCGGCCGGACCTTCGCCCGGCTGGACGGCGGCGTGCTGGGCCGGGTGGACGACATGGTGGTCATCCGGGGGGTTAACGTGTTTCCCAGCGCCATCGAGGAGATAGTGCGCCGCCACCCCGCCGTGGACGAGTTCCGCATCGAGGTCTACCGGCAGGACGAGATGGACCGGGTGCGGGTGCTGCTGGAGATCGACGAGGGGCGGCACGGGGCCGCTGTGCGGGACCAGACCGTGGCGGCCGTGGCCGAGGCTCTGCGCCTGAGCTTCGGGCTGCGGATCGAGACATATGCCGTAGCCGCGGGGACCCTGCCGCGGTTCGAGCTAAAGGCGAAGCGCCTGGTCCGCATATAGCCCGGTAGAAGCGGCGGTGGAGATCGAGCGGCAGCGGCTCTACTTCGACGACCTGGCGGTGGGGATGTCCTTCACCACGGCCGGCCGGACCGTCACAGAGGCAGACCTGGTCGCCTTTTCCGGTATCACCGGCGATTTCAACCCGCTGCACAGCGACGCCGAGTTTGCCAGGAGAACGATCTTCGGCCAGCGGGTTGCGCACGGGACCCTGACCCTGTCGCTGGCGGTGGGCCTGCGGCAGCGCACCGCGCTCTTCGAGGGGACGATGATAGCATTTCTGGAGATCCGGCACTGGAAGTTCCTGCGGCCGGTCTTCATCGGGGACACCGTCCGCGCCGTGACCGAGATCACCGGCCTGCAGCCGGGCCGACACCCCGACCGCGGGGTCATGGTCCAAACGGTACGGGTGCTGAACCAGCGGGACGAAGTCGTGGCCGAGGGGGAGTTCGTGAACCTGGTCCGGCGGCGCACCCCCGTGCCGCCGGGCTAGGCCGGGGATTCGACCCCGGGCCGGGAGGCGGCCCCGCCGCGCAGGTAGCCGAGCACCGCCCGCTTGCAGAGCTCGCGCACCTGGGGGTGCAGCGCTTCCCACTGCGGCTCTTCCAGCCACTGGAGGAAGAGGCCGTCCATCATGGCCCGGACCACGGCGGCCGCCTCCGCCGCGTCGCCCACGCGGAAGACCCCCTCCCGGATTCCTTCAGCGATGAGCTGCGCGTAGGCTCCGTTCACGATGTGGCGGAACGTGGCATTGAGGCGGTCGAACCGGTCCAGGCGCGCCGCGTAGGTGAGCAGGTCCATGAACACCAGGTAGAAGTCGCGATTGGCGCGGGGGTCCACGAAGATGGAATCGATCATCGCCGCGACCTTCTCCTCGGCGGAACGAGCCGGGAGGACCGCGTTCTGGATACGGCGGGCCACGCGCCCCAGCACCCAGCGCATGGTGGAGAGAATCAGGTTCTCCTTTGAGCCGAAGTAGTAGAGCAGGATGCCCTTGCTCACACCGGCGGCCGAGGCGGCCTCCCGCAGGGAGAGGCGCTTCACCCCCCGCTCGGCCATGGCCCGATAGGTGCTGCGCAGCAGCCGGATGTGCTTTTCCGTGAAGGCGGGCTCGTCCAGGGCCGCGGCGCCGCGAGGTGGGGGCAGTGGGGAGAAGCCCGCGCTGCCAGCCAGGCGACGGGCCGCCTTCTTGGGCCTGATCAGCGGGTCGTCCACGGCCAGGTGCCGCTCTCCAGCATACGTCAGGGGCCTTCAGGACGACAACATGTGTTCCATGATGTCGGCCGGGACTTTCACCGACGTCTTCGGCTATGAGACCCGGACCGCCGCCCCCGGCCTGATTTGGGGATCGATCGGGCGCACGCCGGCCTCTTGCCAGCCGCGGGCCCGGCGGGGTTGCCAGGCCGCGTCGGACTGGCTGGCGCCCCGTGCCGCGTCCACCACCGGGCTACACCATTCTGAGGAAGCGCGCGGCGACGCCCCCAATCAGCACCGCCAGGGTCACCGTGCCCAGGGAAATCAACGCGGCCCGGCGGCGGCCGAGAGCGCGGACCAGCACGGAGATGGTGGCGATGCAGGGGATGTAGATGGTGTTCACCAGGGCATAGGTGAAAATCTGGTCCGCGGTCATGAAGCTTCTCAGGTTCTGAGCCCCCCGCCCATACTCCATGACGGCCAGCGCCACCAGCAGCTGCAGCGCCAGCTCCTTGCGCAGCACGGCGAACAGCAGCGTCAGTCCCGCCACCGTGGGCAGGCCCAGCCAGCCTTCCACCAACGGGGCCAGGGGCCAGGCGGCCAGGCGGATCAGGCCGGTCTCGTAAAGGGCGCCCAGAGCCACACTTCCCCAGAGCACGATGGGCACCGCCACGAAGACGAAGTCCCGCACCCGGACCCACGTCTTCCGCAGAACGGTGCGCGCTGTGGGCAGGCGGAAGGGGAAGACCTCGGCCAGCAGGTCCGGGATCCTCCCCGGGATGAGGCGATTCAGCCCCCAGCCCGCCGTCAGCACCACAGCGGTGACGATGCCGTAGAGCGCCAGGGCCCACGGCCACCCCAGGTAGTAAGCCACCGCCCCAAAGATGACGGCGGTGCGGGCGCTGCAGGGGATCATGGTGATCAGGGTCCCGGCGATCAGGCGCTCCCGTTCGGTGCGCAGCCCGCGCAGCCCGATGATCGCCGGGACGTTGCACCCTGCTCCGGCCACCAGTGGCAGCGCCGCCCGTCCCGACAGCCCCAGGCCACGCATCAGGCGGTCGAGCAGTACGGCGGCCGCATTGAGGTACCCCGTGTCCTCGAGGACGCCCAGGAGGATGTAGAACGTGAGCACGTAGGGGATGCCCACCGAGAGCACGGCGTTCAGCCCTGCGTCCAGACCCCACAGCAGCGTGCGCCCTACCACGCCCCCGCCGAAGAGGGCCAGCACCAGCGCCCGGATGGGCGGTGAGGCAAGCCGGCCCCACAACCCGTCCACCAGCGCGGCCAGCGCACCGCCACCCCAAAAGAGGGTGGTGAAGACCACAGCCAGGACGGCCAGCAGCAGGGGGACCCCTGTGGCCGGCCGGATGGCAGCGCGCCAGGCGGCCCGACCGCGGAACTCCCCCGGCGAGACCGTCACCCTGGCTGCGAGGCGCTCCGCAAGCGCGTGACGCTCGCGAGCCACCGCGACCGATGCCGGCTCCCCGCTTGCCGCCTCCAGGCGGGCGGCAGCGGAGGCGGTGCGCTCCGCCAGGGGCGCCCGTGCCTGCGGCGCCAGCCCCGGGAGATTTTCCGGCTGCAGCGCACCTTCCAGGAGCAGAAGCGCTGTCCCCCGCCTGGACAGGGGAATGTGGCCGTCCAGGGAGGAGGCCAGCCGCGCCACTTCCCGCTCCAGGAGGGGGCTGTAGCGGTGCCGGACCGCAGGCGCCTGGCCGGCCGCCCGCAGGGCCTCGGCCAGGACCTCACGCAGCCCCCACCCCCGTACAGCCACCGTCGGGATCACCGGGACACCCAGGAGCTCGCGCAACTGCTGGACGTCGATACGGATACCCGCGCGCTCCGCGACATCCGCCAGGTTGAGGGCCACGACTACAGGGAAGCCCAGGTCGATCAGCTGCAGGACCAGGTAGAGGTTGCGCATCAGGTTCGTGGCGTCGACGATGGCCACCACCGCGTCGGGCGGCCACTCCAGCAGGGCCTGCCGGGCGGCGCACTGGTCGCCCGAAGTGCACGTCAGGCAGTAGAGTCCCGGCAGGTCCACCAGCGTCACCACTTGCCCATCCAGCCGGACGGTGGCCGCGTTCACCTCAACGGTGGCCCCGGGGTAGTTGGTGGTGAGCACCTCCAGCCCGGTGAGCCGGTTGAAGATCGTGGACTTCCCCACGTTGGGGTTGCCGGCGAGGGCAACGGTGGTACCCGCTCGCTGGTCGTAGGGCGCCAGCTGGTGGCAGGCCACGGCACTCATGGGTTGTCGCACACCTCGATGCGCGCGGCCAGTCGCCGACCCAGGGCGTAGACCCCGCCCGCGGTCTGCACTACGACCGGTCCCCCCAGGGGAACCACCTCGATCACCCCGACCGGCTCACCCGGAAGGAGGCGCAAGGCGGCCAGCTCCGCCGCCATACCCGGGTCGTCCAGAGGTATGCGCACGATGGTCCCGCAGCTCCCTGCGCCAAGGCCGGCCAGGGGGCGCGTCCGCGCCGCGGCAGCAACGTGCTCCATCACCGGACCTATTTGTTGAGCCCCATTCTCCTAAATCACAGTGTCCAGGCTGCCGGCCGGGGCGGCAATCAGGCCGGCGCTGTATTCGACCACGCGCCAGGGGGAACGGCTCCCCCTCAAACTCCCAGGTAGGCGCGGCGCACGTCGTCGCGGTCCAGCAGCTTCCGGCCGGCGCCCTGCAGGGTTATGCGGCCGTTCTCCAGAACGTAGGCGCGGTCGGCGATGGCCAGGGCCTGCTTCACGTTCTGCTCCACCAGCAGGACGGTGGTGCCCTGGCGGCGGATCTGCGCGATGACGTTGAAAACGTTGCGCACGACGATGGGAGCCAGCCCCAGGCTGGGCTCGTCCAGCAGGAGCAGGATGGGGGCGCTCATCAACGCCCGGGCGATGGCCAGCATCTGCTGCTCCCCGCCGGACAGCGTCCCTGCGTCCTGCCGCCGCCGCTCTCGCAGCACGGGAAAGATCTCGTAGACGCGCTCCAGGCTTTGCCGCCGCGTGCGCCGGCCGCGGGGGGTGTAGGAACCCAGGAGGAGGTTCTCCTCGACCGTCATCAGCGGGAAGAGCTGTCGCCCTTCCGGCACGTGGGCGATCCCCCGGGCGGTGATGTGGTGCGCGCCCAGCCCGCCGATGCTCTCCCCGTTGAAGCGGATGGACCCGGCGCGGGGACGGAGCAGACCGGAGACGGCCCGCAGGGTCGTGGTCTTGCCCGCGCCGTTGGCCCCCACCAGCGCCACCAGCTCACCGGCGTTGACGGTGAAGGAAACGCCCCACAGCGTCTGCAGGTCCCCGTAGGCCACGTCCAGGCCGTCAACCTGCAGCATCTCCCGCCTCTCCCAGGTAGGCTTCGATCACCTGCGGGTTGCGGGCCACCTCCTGCGGTGGCCCCTCGGCGATCTTCTGCCCGTAGTTCAGCACCACCACCCGGTGGCTGATGCCCATGATCACCCGCATCACGTGCTCCACCACCAGGATGGTGAGGCCGCGGTCACGGAGCTGCCGGATCAGGTCCATCACCCGGTCCGTCTCCGTCGGGTTCAACCCCGCCGCCACCTCGTCCAGCAGGAGGAGCTGCGGCTGCAGCGCCAGCGCCCGGGCCAGCTCCACGCGCTTGCGGCCGGCCAGGGTCAGCGAGGCCGCCGGCCGCAGCGCCACCTGGGCCAGGCCCACGAACTGCAGCGCCTCCCAGGCCTTCCTCTCAGCCGTCCGCCGCTGCGGGTGACGCAGGAACGCACCCACCAGCACGTTCTCCAGCACGGTAAGGCGGGGGAAGGGACGCACGATCTGGAAAGTGCGTCCCACCCCCAGGGCCGCCATCTGGTGGGGCGGAGTTCCGGTCACGTCGCGGCCGGCATAGCGCACGCGGCCGCTGCTGGGCGGCAGGTATCCGTTGACCACGTTGAAGAGGGTGGTCTTGCCCGCGCCGTTGGGCCCGATCAGCCCCAGGATCTCCCCTTCGCCCACGGTGAAGGAGACGTCGTTGACGGCGGCGAGGCCGCCGAAGTGCTTACTCAGCCGGTGCAGCTGCAGGACGTCTGGCACGCGGCCACCTCCGGACGAGGAAGGTCCACCCGCCCGCGACCCCTTCGGGGGCAAAGCGCACGATCAGGATGATCAGGATACCGTAGATCAACAGGTTCGCTTGCTGGAAGTAGTTGCGAAAGAGGTCTCCCGCCGCCAGCAGCAGCACCGCGCCGATGGTGGGGCCGAAGACCGTCCCCGCCCCGCCGATGTAAGCGATCAGGGCCAGCTCCACGCTCACGCCGATGTCGAAGATGATGTGCGGCTCGAAGAAGGAGACGTAGAGGGCAAAGAGCGCCCCACCGGCGGCGGTGAAGGCGGCGCTGATCATGAACGCCAGAATCTTGTAGCGGGTGGGGTTGACGCCCATGGCCTGTGCCGAGTCCTGGTCCTCGCGGATGGCCTGCAGGTAGTAGCCGAAACGGCTCCAGGAGAGCCACCAGGCCACCAGCAGGGTGAGTCCCAGCAGCCCCAGCCCCAGGTAGAACTCCACCGTGCGGTCAAACAGGTTCAGGCCAAAAGGCTGGGGCAGGGTCTTGATGAACAACCCCTCGGCCCCGCCGGTGACGCGCTTCCAGTTGATCGCCACCAGGCGCAGCATTTCCGCCACGGCGATGGTGGAGAGGGCGAAGTAGGGACCGCGCAGGCGGAAGACCAACCACCCCCACCCCGCGGCGAAGAGCGTGGCCAGAGCCACACCCGCCAACATCCCCCACCACGGAGCCACGCCCAGGCGCAGCGACAGCAGCGCCATGGTGTAGCCGCCGATCCCCAGGAGTGCGGCGTGCCCCAGGGATAGCTGCCCGCCCCACCCGCCCAGCACATCCCAGGCCGTGGCCATGGCGGCGAAGAGGACGATGGCTACGCCCAGGTTCAGCCGGGTGGGGAAGAGCTGCGGGTAGAGGGCGAAGGCGGCGACGACCGCCGCCACAGCCAGCAGCATGCGCCCGGCGCGTTCCATCCTAGACCCGGCTCCTGCCGAACAGCCCCGCCGGCTTGAACAGCAGGACGAGGAGGAAGGCGATCAGGCCGAAGGCGTCGCGGTAGCCGCTGCTTACGTAGGTCGCCCCCAGCGACTCCGCCACCCCCAGGATCAGCCCTCCGCCGATGGCCCCCAGGACGTTGCCCATGCCCGCCAGCACCGTGACTACGAAGGCCTTCAGGGTGAAGACGCCGCCCACCGTGGGTATGACATACAGCACCGGCAGCAGCAGAGTCCCCGCCAGCATGGCCAGGGCGGTGCCGATGCCGAAGGCCAGCCCGCGGATCTGCGCCGTGTTCACTCCTACCAGCTCCGCCGCGTCCCGGTTCTGCGCCGTCGCCCGCATCGCCCGCCCCACCTCGGTGCGCGTAAGCACGGCGTACAGCCCGGCGATGGCTCCCACGGTGATGAGGAAGGACACCGTCAGCGGCAGGCTGAAGGTCACCGCACCCAGCCGCAGCGTGGAGGTGGAGTAGACGGTGTAAATGCTCTGCGGCTGGGCGCCGAAGCCAAACAGCAGCAGGTTGCTGATCACCAGTCCCAGGCCCACCGTCATCAGGATGGAGGAGTGCTCCGGGGCATGGGCGATGGGCGCGATGAAGAGCTTCTCCGCCGCGTAGCCCAGCAGCATCGCCGCCGGGAGGACGATGATGCTGGCCAGGTATGGGTCGAGGTGGAAGCGGGAGAACAGGAAGAGCGCCGCATACATCCCCAGCGCCAGGAACTCTCCGTGGGCGAAGTTCACCACGCGCATGACGCCGAAGATCAGCGAGAGGCCGATGCCCACGATGGCGTAGACGCCACCGGTGAGGATCCCGCTCACCACGACCTGGACGAGGGAGGTGATCTCGGTCATGCTCCCGTCACCACGCCCTCCAGCAACGCGGGCGGGAGGGATACCCTCCCGCCCGCAGGGTCGCTACCGCCGGTTCCAGGGAGGAGTGGGGTACCTCGGCCGCCCTGGAGCGATCTGCGTCGGGAAGACGGTAACGAACTTCCCGCCCTGGACCTGCTCCACCACCATAGGGATGGGGTTCTGGTTGCGGAACCCGGCGAAGTTCTGGAACTGGACCGGACCCACCGGGGTCATGAGGTTGGTGGCGGCCAGGGCGCTCATGATCGCCTTCTTCTCCATGCTCCTGGCGCGGTTGAGCGCGTCTGCGGCGACGATGAGAGCCATGTAGGCTTCCGCGGCGTGGTAGGAGGGTTCCCCTCCACCCAGGGCCGCCTTCAGCCGCTCATACAGCTCCCGCGCGCCCGGATACTTGACGTCCGGCGTCCAGGAGGTGGCGGTGAAGACCCACTCCGCGGCGTCGCCCGCGCCCTTGATGAAGGACTCGATGGCGAATCCTGCTGCGGCACCGGCGAAGAGCTTGGGGTTCAGGTTGACCTCCTTGGCCTGCCGCATGATAGCCACGGCGTCCTCCTCGTAGGAGACCATGAACACCACGTCGGTGTTGAGGATACGGAAGCGATTCAGCAACGGTCGGAAATCGGTCAGCCCGCGGTCGTAGGCTTCGCGCGCCACCAGCTTGTAGCCGCGCACCTTGGTGAAGGCTTCCGCAGCGTCGGCCACCGACTGCTCGAAGGCGCCGGTGCCCGCCAGGATGGCCACAGTCTGGATCCCGCCGAGAAAGTCGAACAGGTCGAACAGAGTGCGGGCGTAAGTGCTGGAGACGCTCTTGGCCCGGAAGACGTAGGGCGACCCGGGCTTGGTGATGCTGTCGTCGGCGCTGCCGGAAACCAGGAGTGGCATCTCCCGCCGTTCCATGTAGCCGGCCAGCGGCTTACTCACCCCGCTGCTGTAGGTGCCCAGGATAAGGGGCACGCCCTTGGCCAGCAGACGCTCCGCAGCGGATAGGGCCGCGGGGACGGCGCTGGCATCGTCCTCGATGAGCAGCTCCAGCGGCCGGCCCAGCACCCCGCCTTTCCCGTTGATCTCCTTCAGGGCGACGTCATAGCCGGCCATCTGCATCTTGCCGAAGGTGGCGAACCGACCGGTGAGGGAGGTGATCACGCCGATGCGCACCGGCTCCGGCGCAGCGGCTGGGGACGGCGGCACTAGAGCCGCCAGCAGGGCTACCACGGCTATGGTGACCACCAGGCGTACGCGCATGGCCTCTTCCTCCTCTGCAGGTTCCCCTGGCCAAGATACAGTGACGGGTACACCTGCCAGTAGCCTAGGATCTTTCGGGCACCGCCACATCGGGCCGACGCCTGATTCCGGAATCAGTCCTACTGCGGAGGGACGGACGGCAGGGCGGGCTGATCGGCGCCCTCCGGGAGCGGGCGCACAATCCCCGCCTCCACCAGGCGAGCGTACTCCTCGGCGTGCTCGCGGCGCAGCCGCTCCACCTCCACCTGCCCCGTGAACATGGCCGGGTCCATGGGGAATACCTCCGGACGGAAGTGCGCGTTGTAGAAGTGCCAGATGATCACGGCGGCCACGGCGAGAATGGCCTCCCCCCCGTGGGCCACGCGCGCTGCCGGCACCAGCACGCCGGGGAGGAAGCGGGCCAGGAACTCAGGGAACCACATGATCAGCCCAGTGGTGGCCATGATGGCCGTCCCCCAGACCACCGCCCAGTACTCAAACTTCTGCCGGTAGTCATAGCGGCCGAAGACTGGCCTTTCCCGGCGCATCCCCGCCAGGTAGGCGATGTCCAGCAGAACGTCGCGCACGTCGCGGAAGGTGATACTCATGGTACCGCGCTCGCGGCCGGCCCGCCGCGCCGCCAGGACCGCGCCGATGTGGTAGAAGGATTGCAGGATGAGTAGGACGGCGAAGGTGCGGTGGATCAACCGGGTAGTCTCGATCCCCCCCATCAGCCGGATGATCCGCTCCGCCCACCCGGTGAAGAAGTACTTCTGAGGCAGGCCGGTGAATGCCAGGACGTTGAACGTGATGATGAGCAGAAAGTGCTCGATCCGCTGGGCCAGGGTGAAGCGCTGCACCGCAGGGCCGGGATGGCGGGATCTCACCTCGGTCTCCCCTTCAAGCGGTCCCCTGCCCAGCGGCTCAGGTCCAGCACGGTGAGCACCGCCAGGAAGCCCAGGACCGCGGGAATGAGCACACGGTAGAAGATCTGCACGTACCACACCAGGGGCGAGGCGCCGGGGCCGGGCGTTTTGTGCTCGGTCCAGGCGCTGGCGAAGAAGCGGCCTGCGGTGGGATGGCACCGCCGGCAGGTCGTCAAGATGTTTCGCGGGGCCACTGGGGCCGCCGGGTCCTCGGTGTCCTTGATGTCGTGTACGCCGTGGCAGTCGTAGCAGATGGCTGCCGGGGTGGGACTGTAGGGTTTGGTCAGCTTGTAGAGAGCGGTGGTCACCCCGTGAAACTCTCGGGTGTATGCTTCATACACCGGGAGCAGCCCGTAGCGAGCCATGATCTGCGGGTCTCCGTGGCAGGTGCCGCACAGCTGCGGTGTGTTGTTGCGAAAAGCGGGCGCGCTGGCCCGGACCACATCGTGGGCGCCGTGGCAGGAGGTGCAGGTGGGCACGTCCGGAAAGCCCATGACTAGGGCCCGCCCGTGGATGCTGCCGGCGAACTGGCCTGCCTCCTGGCTGTGGCAGGTGGTACAGATCTGTGCCCGCGCCACCCGGTAGTCGCGCAGCGTCCTGGCGGTCAGCGGCGGGTGCGGGTAGCGAGTGTGGTCGGGGTGGCAGGTGGCGCAGGTGAGCGCGCTGCCGTGGGTCGAGCGCCGGAGGACGGCGGGGTCAACGCTGATGGGGAAGGATTCCCCGCCAGGAAGGGTCAGGGTGAGGCCCGCGGCGCCGTGGCAGGCGAGGCAACCCTCCTCCTGGGAGGCGGCTCCAGCCGCCGCCGCGACCACGGTGCCGACACCCACGGTCAGCAAGGCTACGGTCCCGGCAAGGGCGACGAGGGAAACTGCAAGCAACCGGCGACGGCCCACCGCAACCTCCGGCTTCACTGTACCCATCGCGCGCAGTGAAGCTATCGGGTCTTGGGCCGATTTGCCATCCTCCCCTCACATCATGGCGACGCGGGCGAGATGCCCTGTCGCTTCAGTTCAGAAGCAGACGGCGTTGATCCAGGAGACAATGAAGGTAGCCACGGCGGCCGTTAGCAGGAGCAGGGCCAGGTAGCCCCAGACAGCGTACCGCTCTCCCCGGTCTGGCATCTCTCCTCCCCTCCCCCGGTACAGAAAACCGCTGGCTCCCCACCAGAGACCGCCAATGCCTGGTGCTCGGCCGCACCCGGGCCCCGGGTACGGGGGCTAGCGGGCCAGGAGCACGACGTAAGTGGCGTACAGCCCCGCGACGATCAGCAGCGCGCCTACCAGGCCCATCATCAGGTGGAGGCCGATGGCCAGGCTGTCGGCAGCGCTCAC
Organism: Armatimonadota bacterium; assembly: GCA_031459715.1. Lineage (NCBI taxonomy): Bacteria > Bacillati > Candidatus Sysuimicrobiota > Candidatus Sysuimicrobiia > Candidatus Sysuimicrobiales > Candidatus Humicultoraceae > Candidatus Humicultor > Candidatus Humicultor tengchongensis. The sequence goes on from JAVKIA010000002.1 coordinate 134,326, forward strand.
GGGCAGCACTTCCGCTTGCGACGTTCTCCGCGCCGCAGCCCGGCGCAGCCGTGCGACCGCCGTGAGCAGCAGGAAGCTCCCCACCGCCACCAGGGACCAGAAAACCAGAAACGCCAGCGCGATGCCCACCGGATGCATCGTTACCCCCCCTCTCAGGCCGCGGGGGCAGGGTGGGGGACAGCCTCCTCGATGGCTTGCACGATGGCCTCCAGCCTTCCCGCCCCGCTCCCCTGACCGTCGTAGATACGCATCCCGTCCTCGATCAGGTCGAGCACCAGCACGCGGATCCTCTGGCAGACCCGGATGATCTCGGTGATCGCCAGCGGGTGCTCCCGCTCCACAATGCTGTCGGCGACGACGACGTCCGGACGACAGCGCAGGATGGAGGCTACCGCCTCGCCCGCCTCTCCCGCGACGCCCACAAGCTCCATCCCCTGGCGCCGCAGCAGCGCCTCCATCGCGCGGGCGAAGAGCGGGTGGCCGTACCAGACAAAGACCCTCGCCGGCATCGCCATCGCCTCCACCTCCACCGTAAACCGCAGGCTTGTCCGGACTCATCGAGCGGGTAGGCGATTCGTGGGCACAAAAGCGGACCAGCGGGCAGCTCCCCGGCCAGGGGGGTTCCGGTTGGCCCAACCGGATCAGCCGGGGAGCCGCCCTGGAGGCCTGCCGACACTCCCGGGCCGGTGCGAAAGGACTGGCCCCTTTGTCCCGCAGCCAGCCGCCGATCCCGCCCTTTCCGGGAGCGCAGCCACATGTGTAAACATGGACGGACCGTCGTTGCTTGCACATGTGACGGGCCGGTTTGACCCCCCGAAAGGCTGGCGGACCAGGCGATAGAGAAGGGTGGAGATGCCAACACGCCGAGAGTTTGCCCGTACAGCCCACGCCGCCAGGCTGCTCTCCTCTCCTACCCGGCTGCGCATCCTGGCGAGTCTCCTCCAGGCTGAGGCGTCGGTGAGCGAGCTGGCATCCCGGATCGGGGCCGACCGGTACCGACTCTCCTACCACTTGGCCATCCTGCGCCGGTACGCGGTAATCCAACCGGCATGGCACGGCCGTCTCATCGTCTATCGGATCGCAGCCGACGAAACCAGGCAGATTCTGGCCGCACTGGAGCGGTTTCGGATGCGCCATCTCCCCTCGGCCTCCGGCCGGGCGAAGGGCGCAAAGTGGCGAGGAGTACAGATGGAGCTGCAGCAGGCAAGAACGTGTTACGACCACCTGGGAGGCCTGGCCGCCGTCTACCTCCTGGCGGAATTCCTGCGCCGTCGCTGGCTCGTCCGGCGCAGAGACCGGGAGAACCCCGCCCGCATCTCGCCCGCGTACACGCTGACGATGCGCGGGGCGCAGGCGCTCATGCGCCGCCGTGTTAACGTGTTCTGGGCTCGGCGCAGCAGGAGGCGGCTGGCTTACGGGTGTCCGGACTGGTCTCCCAGCCGGCTACATCTGGGCGGCGCACTGGGGGCGGCGGTGCGGGTAAGTCTGGTCCGCAGCGGCGTCGTCCGCCTGCACAGGGACGATCGAACCGTGGTACTGCGGCGTCCTCTGGCTGCCTGGCTCGACGCCGGCGGAAGTGGAAGTGCGGCTGGAAGTCGATGACCATGGGCAGGCGCTGGGGCAGGGCGTCACTGGGCTCGGTGACGAACACCCGGGCAGCAGCAGGTGGGGCAGGCCGGCGCGGGCCAGGTGGCAGGCGGTACTCAGCCCGGTCACCCGCCGCCGATGATGACCACGCGGGGACCCGTCAGCCGGTTCTCCTTATCCAGCGACGACAGTTCCCGGCGCTCAGTGATCTCGGGACTTGTCCACCAGCCCCGCGCGTACGGCGTAGAGGGCGGCCTGGACCCGGTTTTGCAGGTGCAGCTTCTCCAGGATGTTACGCAGGTGGTTCTTCACCGTATTCTCCGAGATCTTCAGGTGAAAGGCGATCTCCTTGTTGGCCATGCCGCGGGCCAGCAGCTCCAGGACCTCCCGTTCCCGCGCGGAAAGGGCCTGGATGGAGGGTTCCGCGGGCGCAGCCAGCTCCCGCAGGATCTTGGCCGCCATGGTGGGGGCGATGGGCACCTCGCCGCGCTGCGCCTGGCGGATGGCCGTGACCAGCTGGTCCGGGTCCACGTTCTTCAGCAGGTAGCCTTGCGCGCCCACCTTGATGGCCTCAAAGAGATCCTCGTCCGTTTCGGAGACGGTGAGCATGACGATGCGCACGTAGGGCATCTCTTCCTTCAGCCGGCGGGCCGCGGTCAGACCGTCCATGCGCGGCATCTTGATGTCCATCAGCACCACGTCCGGCATCAGCTCGCGCGCGCGTTCCAGGGCCTCGTCCCCGTCGCTGGCCTCGCCCGCCACCTCCATCCCTTCCTGCTGCGCCAGCAGGTTGACCACCCCGCGGCGCCAGAGAGCGTGGTCGTCAACGATCAGCACGCGAATCGGCTCCATGCTGGGCCCCTCCCGGAATCCACAGACGTACCGTCGTCCCCTGTCCCGGGGCGCTCTCGATACTCAGCGTACCACCTATGCTCTCGGCCCGTTCCCGCATGGTGAGCAGGCCGAAGCGCGTCCCCCGCCCCGCCTCCACGGCTGCCAGGTCGAAACCCTGCCCGTCGTCGCTCACGGTGACCACCGTGCCGCCCCCGGGGTGGGGAGCGAAGCGGACGGTAACGGTCGTCGCCCTGGCGTGCTTGCGCACGTTGGTCAGCGCCTCCTGCACGATGCGGATCACCTGCGCCTCCACCGCCGGAGGGAAGTGCAGGTGGTCGCTCGCCTCCAGGCGCACTTCCAGCCCCGACTGCTCCCGCAGTCGCTGGACGTACTCACGCAGGCTGGCCACCAGTCCCAGGCCCGGGGCCGTGGCCCGCAGGCTGAGGATAGCCTGGCGCACCTCCTGGTAGGCCTCCTGCACCGCGGTGCGCATCTGCTCCAGCTCCTCCGCGGCCACGGCAGCCTGCCCGCGGTTGATCAGGTCCGCAGCCACCTTGGCCTTCAGGTTAACAAACCCCAGGACCTGCCCCAGGCTGTCGTGCATCTCCCGGGCCAGGCGGTCCCGCTCCTCCAGGATGGCCAGGCGGCGCACCTGCTCAAAGAGCTCTTCGGTGCGTTCCTTCACCTTCCCCTCAAGCTCCCGGGTCCAGGCCTCGGCAGCCTGCGCCGCCTGCCGGGCCATCTCCAGGGCCTGAGCCTGCGCACGCATTTGCCCCTCCCGTGCCTCCGTGAGGCGCCGGGTGAACTCCATGTCGAAGACCCGGAGGATGCGCACTCCGAAGACGGCAATCAGCCCCGCCAGCGCAGCGCGGAAGACCTGGGGCGGCATGCCCACCACGGAGAGGAAGCGGTCATAGTTCAACCAGGAGGCGGGGGCAAAGGGTGCCGGGGGGACGACCAGGCCGGCCACCAGGGCGTTGCCCAGGAAGGCCAGCGCCATCCAGTCGCAGTCCCGCCCGATGCGGGGGTAGCCGCCGCCGCGGAAGTGACGCCCCTGCAGGACCAGGGCTGCGGCGGCCAGCAGCGAGGCCGGCAGGTAGATCAGGTAGTGCGCCCAGATGTCCGCCACCGTCACCGATGAGCCCCAGGCAGGGGGCACCCCCGCCACACCGAGGGTCCCCTGGTCATGGCAGCGCAAGCAGGAGGGTGCCGCCGGGCTCCACCGCGCCGTCGCCAGCGGGTTGAGGTGCGGGGCCACCCCCCAGTTGGCCAGCCAGAAGAGGAAGAGGCCCAGGGGAATCCAGTTGAGCCAGCGGTAGCGAGGGGAGAGCCGCCCGATCAGCGTGGTGCCAAACAGCGCCAGCAGCACCGTGCTCGTGGCAAACAGCGCCAGGCGCACCACCCGCAGGGCAGTGACGGTGGAGGAGGCCAGGGGCACGGGGACCAGCAGCCACATGTCGATCCACTGCACGGCCCCATGCAGCAGGCCGAAAGCGGCCAGGTACTTGAGACTCTGGGCCAGGCGCAGCTCGGTGGTGCGGCGTGCCTCCAGGGCGATGGCCAGGCCCATGGCGAAGAAGGCCAGGCCGTAGGCAAAGAACACCAGCACCAGGCGCGGCGCGGCCATGCCGGTCGACTCCGCGTCCATCGTAGCGCGGGTACAGGGGCATCACATCCGCCCCTCGCCCGATGCCGATAGGGTTACAGCCCGATTCCGGGCGCTTCCCGGCGCTCCCTATGATGGGGTGGGCCAGTGCGACACGGTCTGGCGCAGCGGTGATCAGATGGCGCAGGACCCCAGGCAGCAGAGCCGCCGGCCGCAGCAGACATACGACCACGTGGTCCTGCCCACGGAAGCCTCCCTGCGCCGGCGGTCCTGGTACCGGAGCAGACCTCGGGCGCTGCTCACCGGCGCGGGGTCCATAGCAGTGCTGGCGGTGGTGGTGGCCGCGTTCCTGGCCAACACGGGCATCCCCACAGCGGGTCACCCCACCGCCGGCGCTCCCGTCTTCCCCCAGGTCCTGGCGGGCGCATCGCTGGTGCATGCGCTGCAAGGCCCGAGGGCGCTGGGCGAGGTGGCCCGGCTGCACGGTCGGCGCATCGACGCCGCCGATGCTGTCATCGGGCACTACGAGGGCGGCATCGTCCTCTGGATGACCAGGTCGCGCAACGCACTGCGGGCGACCACGCTTCTGTGGCGGATGAACCGGCGGATGGCGGGCGGGACGGCTGTCTTCACCTCTCCCCAGGCGAAAGAGGTCCACGGCCGCACCGCCTTCACCACCACAGGTCTGGGCGCACGTCACTTCTACTATCAGAGCGGCAGCAGGGTGCTGTGGCTGCAGGCCCCCGAGCGCCTGGCGACCTCCGCGCTTCAGGACCTGCTGGCGCACTATCCCTGATTCCCGATGCCGCCGGCACCGTCGGGCTGGCGCGCGACCGTACACAGATTCAGCGCCTGGCTGGGAACGCTGCCCCGTCCCATCCTCGTCGCCGGGGCGGCCCTGGTCCTCCTGGGCCTGGCCGCCGCGGCCTTCGCCGGGTACACCGCCTACGACTACACCATGAACAACCCGGCGTTCTGCCGCTCCTGCCACATCATGGAGGCGGCCTGGACCCGCTGGGCCTCCAGCGAGCACCGCATCGTGGCCTGCCACGCCTGCCACGAGCAGAGCATCACGGAGTCGGCCCGCCAGGTCATCGTCTTCGCCATGCGCCGCCCGGAGCGGGTGGGGCGGCACGCCCAGGTGCCGGCGGAGCGCTGCGCCAGCTGCCACGCCAGTGGCGACCCCCGCTGGCGGCAGGTGGCGGAGACGGCCGGGCACCGGGTGCATGCCGGGCAGAAACGCATCGAGTGCGTGGTTTGTCACTCACAGGCGGTGCACCGCATCCGGCCGGTGGAGGCGGTCTGCGCCCGGTGTCACCAGGCCCAGACCGCCGGCGCCCGGGCCATCAAGATCCCGCAGATGGCGGACTTCCACTGCGTGGACTGTCACCAGTTCCTGCGGCTGGACAGCCCGCTGCGGCCCACCCGCCTCACCTGCCTGAGCTGCCACCAGGCGCTGCCGCCTAAGAAGACCGCGGGCTTCCCGCCCCCGGTCGTCCACATCACCCTCACCTGCAGCACCTGCCACAAGCCGCACGAGCGGGCGCAGCCGGTGGTGGTCTGCACGGGCTGCCACACCGCGACCCGCCCGGCCCTGCACCGGCAGCCGGCCCACGTCGCGACCACCTGTGCCACCTGTCACCGGCCGCACGCCTGGCGGGTGGAGGCGCGGCAGACCTGCCTGACCTGCCACCAGGACAGGGCCACGCACAACGCGCCCCTGCCCTGCGCCACCTGTCACGCCTTCAAGTAGCTGGGCTCTGCGGTCGGGGAGCCAGGCTCACCAACCCTCAGGACGCGGGCCCTGCGCACCTCCGCCCGGGGAGCGGGCGCGAGCGCTATTCGCCGCTGGCGCGCACGTGGGCGGGAAAGGCGTGGTCCAGGTCGGCGGCATCTACGGCGATCAGGCCAGTGATCTGCTCCAGGCGCTGCAGCAGGGTGGCCCGCCGGCCGGGGGAAGCCAGGTGGCCGCGCACCGTGAGGACGCCGCGCCTGACGGTGACCCGCACCTCCTCCGTCGGCCAGAGGAAGCCCTCCACCGCCTGCCGCGCCTCTGCCGCCAGCTCCGCGTCTGGGCGCAGGAAGACCTTGAGGATGTCCGCCCGGGTGACGATGCCCACCACCTCCCGGCCACGGACGATGGGCAGGCGGTTGACCTGGTGGTGCACCATCCGCGCCGCCAGCTCGCCTACGGGCGTCTCCTCGGTGGCGGTGACCACGTGGCGGGTCATCACCTCGCCTACCGTGCGCCCCGCGGCCTTGCGGTGACCGCCCAGCCACCGCTCCAGCCACAGCCACGGCCCCGACCACTCCAGGAGCGGCTCCGCCGGCTTCGGTTCCGACGCCTTCGGCAGAAGGTCCGCCTCCGAGATGATTCCCACCAGGTGGCCTTGCGCGTCCACCACCGGCAGGCCGCTGATGTGGTTCCCCAGCATGAGCTGCACGGCGTCACGCACCGGCGTCTCCGGCGTCACCGTCAGCACCGGCGACGACATGATCTCTCTGGCCTGCACCGCATCTCCTCTCTTACCGCCGTTCATCTGCCTCGCCTCCCCTGGCCCGCGGCCGGTCAGCCGGCCCGGAAAGCCGTAGTGCCGCCACGGGCCATCTCCGCTGCATCCACCACGGCGATGGCGGCCATGTTGACGATGTCGCTCACCTCTGCGCCGCGGCTGAGCACGTGCACCGGCCTGGCCATGCCCATGAGGATGGGCCCGATGGCTACGGCCCCGGCCAGGTGCTGCAGCAGCTTGTAGCCCGTGTTCGCCGCCTCCAGGCTGGGGAAGATGAGTACGTTGGCCTCTCCGACCAGCGTGGAGAAGGGGTAGTCTGCCGCCCGCAGCCGCGGCGAGAGGGCAATCTCCACCATCATCTCCCCGTCGATCATCAGCTCCGGACGGCGGCTACGCACCAGCGCCGTGGCCTCGGCCACCTTCGCCGACCGCGGGTGACGGGTGGAGCCGAAGTTGGAGAAGGAGAGCATGGCCACCCGCGGAGTGATGTCGAACTCCCGTGCCTTCTCCGCCGCCATGATGGCGATGTCGGCCAGCTCGGCGGCGCTGGGGTCGAAGTTCACCGTGGGGTCGGCCAACAGATAGACCCGACCGTCGTGTACCACCACGTACAGACCGGCCACGCGGCTCACCCCCGGTGCCGGCCCGATCACCTGCAGCGCCGGGCGGATGACGTCGGGATAGTGGTAGGTCAGTCCCGCTACGAAGGCGTCCACATCACCCGCCCGCAGCATCAGGACGGCGAAGTAATTAGGCTGGCGCACCAGCGCCTGGGCCTCGCGTAAGGTGACGCCCTTGCGCTGCCGCAGCTCGTACAACGCTGTGGCGTATGCCTCCAGACGCGGGGAGAGATCGGGGTCGACGATCTCCGCGGGGATGGCCACCCCCATCTCCTCCATCCGCGCACGAATCACCGCCTCCCTCCCCAGGAGCACTGGCCGGGCCAGCCCGTCGCGGTGCAGGATGGCTGCGGCACGGATGATCTTGGGCTCCTCGCCCTCAGAGAAGACGACACGCTTGGGCGCCGCTCTGGCCTTTTGCGCGATTATGCGCGTCACCTCGTAACCGCGCACCAGGCGGTGGCTCAGCTCCTCGCGGTAGGCAACCAGGTCCACGGGGCGGCGGGCCACGCCGCTGGCCATGGCTGCCGCAGCCACGGCCGGAGCCACCCACAGGGGAACGCGCGGGTCCAGGGGCTTGGGAATGAGGTAGTCCCGCCCGAAGCGCAGGCTCTCCAGGCCGTAAGCGCGCAGCACGCTGTCCGGCACCTCCTCCTTGGCCAGGGCGGCCAGCGCCCGGCTGGCGGCGATCTTCATGTCGTCGTTGATGGCCCGGGCGCGCACGTCCAGTGCGCCGCGGAAGATGAAGGGGAAGCCCAGGACGTTATTCACCTGGTTGGGGTAGTCGGAGCGCCCCGTGGCCACGATGGCATCGGGGCGCGCTGCCCGCGCCTCCTCGTAAGGGATCTCCGGGTCGGGATTGGCCATGGCGAAGATAATGGGCTCACTGGCCATGCGCTGCACCATTTGCGGCGTGACGATGTTGGGGCCGGAGAGGCCGATGAAGACATCGGCACCAGCCAGGGCCTCCGCCAGCGTCCGCGCCGTGGTCTCCACAGCGAAGCGCGCCTTGTAGGGGTTCATCCCCTCGGTCCGCCCCCGGTAGATCACGCCCTTGGTATCCACCAGCATGATGTGCTCCCGTGGTGCGCCCAGCTTGACGAAGAACTCGGCGCAGGCGATGGCCGACGCCCCCGCGCCGCTGATAACGATGCGCACCCGATCCAGGGGCTTGCCCGTGATCTCCAGGGCATTGAGCAGGGCCGCGCCGGTAATGATGGCGGTGCCGTGCTGGTCGTCGTGGAAGACGGGGATGTCCAGCAGTTCCTGCAGCCGCTGCTCGATGTAGAAGCACTCCGGCGCCTTGATGTCCTCCAGGTTGATCCCGCCGAAGGTGGGGGCCAGGGCCCGGACGATGCGCACCACCTCATCGGGATCGGTGGCGTCGATCTCCAGGTCGAAGACGTCCACGTCGGCGAACCGCTTGAAGAGCACCCCCTTTCCCTCCATCACCGGCTTGCTGGCCAGGGCACCGACGTTGCCCAGCCCCAGGACGGCGGTGCCGTTGCTTACCACCGCCACCAGGTTGCCCCGAGCCGTGTACTGGAAGGCCTGGAGGGGGTCTTGCTGGATCTCCCGCACTGGCTCGGCCACCCCCGGCGTGTAGGCCAGGGAGAGGTCGCGCTGGGTGCCGCAGGGCTTGGTCACGGCTGTGGCGATCTTGCCGGGGCGCCCCCGGCTGTGGTACTCGAGCGCGTCCTGGCGTAGCATGCACAGTACCCTCCTTCCGCCGGCGAGGAGGTTGCCCGGGCAGTCGTACCCGGACCAGCCTATCGCCGCTTCTGTGGCCCTTCATCGGGCCGCAGCCCGATTTTACCCCTACACGGGAGAGCGGATGGGCGCGATGCAAAGAGCCTCCTCGCGCCGAGGGCACCGCAGGCGGTAAAATGCCTGTTGGGGCTGCCCGTGATCCCGCACCGGAGGGGCCGTCGAGCCATGGGCGGCGAGAGGCAGAGGTGAGGGTCGCGGTGATCTTCACGGCGGGCGGTCCGCGGGCTGGCCAAGCGCTCTTATTCCTGCGGACGGCGGCCGCCGCCACCCGTTTCTTTTCCCCCAGCCACACCGCCGTGCAGCGCGGCGACGACCAGTTCCCGGCGACCTGTTTCACCGCAGCAACCCAGGAGAGGAGGCTTCCATGACCCACCCGGATCCTGCCCCTACCGTGGAAGAACTGCTGGCCAAGGCACGGCAGCCGTCGGCCGACGCCCTGCGGCTGCATCCCTTCTACCGCGGCAAGGTCGAGACCGCCCTGAAGTGCCGCGTGCAGAGCTTTGACGACTTTGCCATCTGGTACACGCCCGGTGTGGCCGCGCCCTGCCGGGCCATCGCGGAGAACCCCGACCTGGTCTACGAGCACACGCATAAGTGGAACACCGTGGCCGTGGTCTCGGACGGCACGCGCGTGCTCGGCCTGGGGGACATCGGCCCCAAGGCCGGCCTGCCGGTGATGGAGGGTAAAGCTCTGCTCTACAAGTACCTGGGCGGCGTGGACGCCTGGCCCATCGTCCTGGACACCAAGGACCCCGATAAGATCATCGAGGTGGTGCTCCTCATCCAGCCCGGCTTCGGCGGGGTAAACCTGGAGGACATCGCCCAGCCCAAGTGCTTCCGCATCCTGGACACGCTGCGGCAGCGGGCGGAAATCCCGGTGTGGCATGACGACCAGCAGGGCACCGCCACCGTGATCCTGGCCGGCCTGCTCAACGCGCTGAAGGTGGTGGGCAAGAGTCTGCCCGAGGTGCGCATCACCTTCGTCGGCTGCGGCGCGGCCAACGTGGCTTCCGCCCGCCTGATCTTCGCCGCGGGCGCCACTCCCGGCCGCTGCCTGCTGGTGGACAGCCGGGGCATCCTGCACCGCGGGCGGCAGGACGTGGAACTGCGTAAGGCGGAGTTCGTGGACAAGTGGCGCTTCTGTCAGATCACCAACGCGGAGGGGCGCACCGGTGGCATCCCCGAAGCCATGGAGGGCGCCGACGTGGTCATCGCCATGTCCAGGCCTGGCCCGGGGACCATCCTCCCGGAGTGGGTCCGTCACATGGCCCCCGGCGCCGTACTCTTCGCCTGCGCCAACCCGGTGCCGGAGATCTGGCCCTGGGAGGCGACCGCCGCCGGCGTGGCCGTGATGGCCACGGGGCGGTCGGACTTCCCCAACCAGGTGAACAACTCCCTGGGCTTCCCCGGCATCTTTCGGGGAGCGCTGGACGTGCGGGCGCGCACCATCACCGACGGAATGTGCATGGCGGCGGCGGAGGCGCTGGCGGGCATGGCCGCGGAGAAGGGCCTCTCACCCGACTACATCCTGCCCACCATGGAGGAGTGGGAGGTCTTCCCCCGCGAGGCCGCGGCGGTGGCGGTCCGCGCGGTGGAGGATGGGGTGGCCCGCAAGGCCCTGACGTACCAGGAGGAGTTAGCCCAGGCTGAAGGGCTGATCCGTCGCGCCCGGGAGCAGACGCGGGTGATGATGGCCGAGGGGTTGATCCCCTCCGCCGCCTGACCCGCCCGGGACAAGGGAGCGGACAGAGGTCCAGGAGGGAGAGCCATGTACGATCTGATCGTCATCGGCGGCGGACCGGCCGGCCTGACGGCCACCGTCTACGCGCTGCGCAAGCGGCTGAACGTCCTGCTGCTGACCCGGGACCTGGGGGGCAAGACCAACTACCGGCTCCAGCTCCCCTTCGTGGAGCACCACCTGGTGATCACCGGAGAGGAGACGGTGAGCCGCTTTGCCAACGAGATACAGTACGTGGAGTTCGCGCGGGTCTTCACCCGGGTGGAGCGCGTGGAGCAGATCCCCGGAGGGTACCGGGTGCACACCCAGGCCGGGGCCTCCCACGAGGCCCGGGCGCTGATCATTGCCACCGGAGCCCTGGGCCGGCTGCTCAACGTCCCCGGGGAGCGCGAGTTCATGATGCGCGGCCTGTGCTACAGCGCGGTCTCCTATGCTCCTCTGTTCATCGAGCGGGAGGTGGCGGTCATCGGCGACAGCGCCCTGGCTCTGCGCTCCACGGCGGAGCTGGCGCGCACCGCCCGTCGCGTCACCCTCATCGCCCCCACCCGGGGAGAGCTGGACTCGCCCCTGGGGGCGCGGGTACTGGCCGCGACCAACGTGGAGGTGCTGCACGGGTTCCGGGTGGAGCAGTTCGTGGGGGACCAGTACGCGCGCGCCGTGGTGCTGGCCCGCGACGGGGAGCGGCGCGAGGTCCAGGCGGACGGTTTCTTCGTGGAGCTGGAACTGGTACCACAGTCGGAGCTGGTGGCCCACCTGGTGGAGCGCGACGCCGCGGGGCGCATCCGGGTGGACAGCCGCAACCGCACTTCTGCCCCGGGCATCTTCGCCGCCGGTGACGTCACCGATGTCTTCGCCGAGCAGGTGTTGATCGCCGTCGGAGAGGGAGCCAAGGCTGCGCTGGCGGCCTATGAGTACCTGCTGACCCAGTGAGCGCGGGAGCTCGGTAGGCATGCCGCGACTGGAGAAGAGGGAACGGCTGAAACTGCCGCACGTTCCGGTTCCCAGGCGCCCGCCGCAGGATCGAATCACCGACTTCCGGGAGGTAGGACTCACCTACACCCCCGAGCAGGCAGCCGCCGAAGCCGCGCGCTGCCTGGAGTGCGGCAAGGCGCCCTGCGAGGCGGCCTGCCCCCTGCACAACCGCATCCGCGGCTGGCTGGCCCTGGCCATGGACGGTCGGTTTGTGGAAGCGGCCCACCTCTCCCGCAGCACCAACCCCATGCCGGAGATCTGCGGCCGCATCTGCCCGCAGGACCGGCTCTGCGAGGGCGCCTGCACCATCGGGGTAAAGCGGGAGCCGGTGGCCATCGGCGCCATCGAGAAGTTCATCAACGAGTACGCCATCGCCCGGGAGGGGCTGCCCCTGCCCGACGTGGCGCCGGCCACGGGCCTGCGGGTGGGGGTGGTGGGTGCCGGTCCCGCCGGCCTGGCCTGCGCCCAGGAGCTGGCCTGCCGCGGCCACCACGTCACGGTCTACGAGCGCCAGCCTCTCCCCGGCGGACTCTTGCGCTACGGCATCCCCGGCTTCAAGCTGGAGAAGCATGTGGTCGACCGGCGGATCCGCTACCTGGAGCGTCTGGGCGTCCAGTTCGTCACCGGCACGCGGGTGGGAGACGACATCGCCCTGGAGGAGATGCGGACGTACTTCCACGCCGTCTACATCGCCAGCGGTGCCACCACACCCAAACGCCCCGCCCTCCCCGGCAGTGACCTGCCCGGCGTGGAGGACGCGCTGCCCTTCCTGGCCCGCAACGCCATGGACGATCTGGACCCGGCGGACCGTGACGACCTGCGCGGGCAGCGGGTGGTGGTCCTGGGCGGCGGCGACACGGCCATGGACTGCCTGCGGGTGGCCCGGCGGCTGGGTGCGGCCGAGGTGGTCTGCCTCTACCGCCGGGACGAGGCCAACATGCCGGGCAGCCGGCGGGAGGTGCAGGCGGCCAGGGACGAGGGGGTGGTCTTCCGCTGGCTCAGTGCGCCTGTGCGCTTCCTGGCGGACGGAGGGCGGCTGCGCGGCATAGAATGTGTCCGCATGGAGCTGGGCGAGCCCGACGAGGAGGGCCGGCGACGGCCGGTGCCGGTGGAGGGGAGCACGTTCCAGGTGCCGGCCGACCTGGCTATCCTGGCCTTTGGCTTCGACGGCAGCCCCCTCCCGGCGGCGGATGGGCCAGCCCTGCGCGGGGACGGGACCTACGTGGTGGACGAGGACGGCGCCACCACCGTGCCCGGTGTCTTCGCCGGCGGCGATGCCGTGCGCGGTCCCGACCTGGTGGCGACAGCGCTGCGCGACGGGCGGCGCGCCGCTGCGGCCATCGATCGCTATCTGCACCGGCGGCTCACTCACCCGCGAGACGCCGCGCCGGTGTAACCTGCTACATAAGGAGGGAGACGATGAGCGCCAAGATCGCAGCCCCCATCGTGCGAGAAGATCCCTGGGAGATGGCGTTACGCCAGTTCAACCATGCCGCGGACTACCTGACGCTGAAGCGGGGCATCCGCGAGTTCCTCGCCTACCCCAAGCGGGAGCTGACGGTGAACTTCCCGGTGAAGATGGACGATGGGTCGGTGCGGATCTTCACCGGCTACCGGGTGCACCACAGCACTGTTCTGGGCCCCACCAAGGGCGGAATCCGTTACCACCCTGAGGTCACCCTGAACGAGGTGCGCGCCCTGGCCATGTGGATGACCTGGAAGTGCTCCGTGGCCGGCCTGCCCTACGGGGGGGGCAAGGGCGGCGTGGTGGTCAACCCCAAGGCGCTCTCCACCGAGGAGCTGGAGCGCCTCACCCGTCGCTACGCCACGGAGATCAGCGTCCTGATGAGCCCCGAGGGCGACATCCCCGCACCGGACGTGGGCACCAACCCCCAGACCATGGCCTGGATCATGGACACCTACAGCATGCACCACGGCTACTCCATCCCCGCCGTGGTCACCGGCAAGCCCATCTCCATCGGCGGCTCCCAGGGGCGCCTGGAGGCCACAGGGCGCGGCGTGACGATCGCCGCGCGTGAGGCCGCCCGGCACGTGGGGCTGCCGCTGCAAGGGGCCAGGGTCGTAGTCACCGGCTACGGCAACGTCAGCTCGGTGGCCGCCTACCTCCTGGCAGACCAGGGGTGCGCCATCGTGGGCGCCAGCGATTCCCGCGGAGGCATCTACAGCCCCAGGGGATTCGACCCTCGGGCATTGCTCAGGCACAAGGCGGAAACTGGCTCGGTGGTGGACTTCCCGGGCACGGAGCAGGTGCCCATCGAGGAGGTGGTCACCCTTCCCTGCGACATCCTGGTGCCCGGCGCGCTGGAGGGGGAGATCACCGCGAAGAACGCGGCCCAGATCAAAGCCCGGATCATCTGCGAAGGGGCCAACGGCCCCACCACGCCCGACGCCGACGAGATCCTGGAGAAGAAGGGGATCCTGGTCGTCCCGGACATCCTGGCCAACAGCGGCGGGGTGATCGTCTCCTATTTCGAGTGGGTGCAGGGACTGCAGCAGTTCTTCTGGACGGAGGAGGAGGTCAACGCCAACCTGGAGCGCACCATGGTGCGCAGCTTCGCCCAGGTGCTCAAGACAAGCCAGGAGAAGAAGACCAACCTGCGCACCGCCGCCCTGGTCCGGGCCATCGAGCGCGTGGCCGAGGCGCTGATGGTCCGCGGCATCTACCCGTAGGCCCTCCGCCGGCGGGACCGGGTGGCGTCAGATCCGGAGCTGCGCTGCCTGCAGGAGCGGGCAGCGTCGGCGTGGCCGGCCGGTCAGGCCGCCGGTGCGGGATGTTTATCCCGCATCATCCGCAGCACTCCGCCCCCCAGCAGGATCTCCACTTCCCGCGGGGTGAAGGCAGTGCGCAGCGGGATCTCCTCTCCGGTAGCCGCATGGCGCAGCACCAGGGGGTCTTGGCGGGCCAGGCGCGCCCGCACGTCGGGGATCTCCCACATCTCCCCCTGCTGCACCCTCGCGTAGTCTTCCTCCCGGGCAAATTCCAGCGGCAGGATGCCGAAGTTAATCAGGTTGCTGCGATGGATGCGGGCGAAGCTCTTGGCGATGACCGCTTTCAGGCCTAGGTACATGGGCGCGATGGCGGCGTGCTCGCGGCTGCTCCCCTGTCCGTAGTTGCTGCCCCCGACCACGAAGCCACCGCCGGCCTCCCGTGCCGCCTGAGCCCGCGCCGGGAAGTCGGGATCGATGCGGTGGAAGGTGAACTCGCTGATCGCCGGGATGTTGGAGCGCAGGGGCAACACGCGTGCTCCCGCAGGAAGGATGTGGTCGGTGGTGATGTTGTCCCCCACCTTGAGCAGCACCGGGCCGCGCAGGGAGGCAGGCAGGGGCTCGGGGATGGGCACGGGCTTGATGTTGGGACCCCGCTCGATCTCCACCGTCTGCCCTTCCGCCGGCGGCCGCAGGATCTGCCGGTCGTCCACCGGGTACACCTCGGGCTCTCGCACCTGCGGCGGAGGGCCCAGGCGGCGGGGGTCGGTGAGCTCCCCGGTCAGCGCCGCAGCGGCGGCCACCTCAGGGCTGGCCAGGAAGACCCGGTCCTGGGCTGTGCCGCTGCGCCCGGGGAAGTTCCGGTTGAAGGTGCGCACGGAGACGGCCCCGCTGGGCGGCGCCTGCCCCATGCCGATGCACGGCCCGCAGGCCAGCTCCAGGATCCGGGCGCCGGCGCGGGCGAGCTCCGCCAGCGTGCCGTCGGTGGCAGCCATCTGGTAGACCTGCAGGGAGCCCGGCGTCACCGTCAGGCTCACCGCCGGGTGGACGGTCTTGCCCCGCAGGACTTCCGCGGTGACCCGCAGGTCGCGGTAGCTGCTGTTCTGGCAGGACCCGATGCACACCTGGGCCACCGGCGTCCCCGCCACCGCGGAGACGGGCACCACCGCGTCCGGGCTGGAGGGCTGCGCCACCAGCGGCTCCAGCGCCCCCAGGTCCAGCTCGATCGTCTCCTGGTAGACGGCGTCCAGGTCCGGCTCCAGGGGAGCCCAGTCGCCCTCGCGGCGCTGAGCACAGAGAAAGCGGTAGGTCTGAGCGTCGCTGGGAAAGACGGCGGCGGTGGCGCCCAGCTCGGCGATCATGTTGGCGATGGCGGCGCGCTGGTAAACGTCCAGGTGCTCCAGCCCCTGGCCGCAAAACTCGAATATCTTCCCCACACCGCCCTTCACCGAGAGGCGGCGCAGCAATTCCAGGATCACGTCCTTGCCGGAGACCCACGGCCCCAGACGACCGGTCAGCCGCACCTGGACTACCACCGGCATGACCAGCCGGTAAGGCTCGCCAGCCATGGCCAGGGCCACGTCCAGGCCTCCCGCGCCAATGGCCAGCATCCCCAGCGCCCCGGCCGCGGTGGTGTGGCTGTCCGCCCCCAGCAGGACCCGCCCGGGGACGGCGAACCGCTGCAGGTGCACCTGGTGGCAGATCCCGTTGCCCGGCCGGCTGTAGAGCAGCCCGTAGCGCGCGGCGAAGGTGCGGAGGAAGCGGTGGTCGTCGGCGTTCTCGAAGCCGACCTGCAGCATGTTGTGGTCCACGTATACCACCGCGGGCCAGGTGCGTACCCGCTCCACGCCCATAGCCTCAAACTCCAGGGCGGCCATGGTGCCGGTGGCATCCTGCAGCAGCGTCTGGTCCACGCGCAGGGCGATCTCCCTCCCCGGCGTGAGTTCACCTTCCACCAGGTGCGCCTGGATAATTTTCTCGCTGACAGATCCGCTCATGGGCTCACCTCAACTGTCCGGAGGCAGTAGGCGGCAGTGCAGCCGGGGACAGCGAGCGTCCCGGGCTCACCGACCGCGGGCGCCGGTAACCTCCCGCAGGACCGGCATCAGGTCCCGGGTGATCAGGCGCTTCTGCAGCGAGGCGTCGGCGCCCAGGGCCTGAGCAGCCCGGATGTACTCCTCCCGCTCCTCCGGCAGCAGGGCTACCAGCAGCATGCCGGGACGGAACTGCTTGGCGGCCACGCAGGCGGGCAGCCCGGCGGGGCCGGAGAGCCACGGGTCCACCAGGAGGATGTCTGGCTGCGCCTCCCGGATCAGGCGGACCGCCTCCTCCATGGTACCCACCGAGCCAACCACAAGGAAGCGGCTGTCTGCGGCCAGCACCTGGCCGATGACCTCGCGGGTCGCCGGATAGGCGTCCGCGATGATCACGCGCAGCACCGCAGATGCCGCAGGACGCGAGACCTCTTGTCCCGGGGAGAATGGTACGGACATCAGCACTCCTTCTGCTATGCGGGAGCGGGCGACGCCTGGCCCCGAGGCGAGGATGGTGTCTCCGGGAGGCCGCCTCCCGGAGGTCGCGCCCGCTCCCACGGTGAGCCTACTGCCCTGCCAGCATCATCACCATCCGACACCCGGCTGATTCGTCATCAGGTGCCCGCCCGAAGAGCCCGCTGGCGAGCTAGGGGGGAATCAGGCCCTTGCGCACCGCGTAGCGCACCAGGAGGCTGCGGTCGTGCAGGTCCAGCTTCTTCATGATGTGTGCGCGGTGCGTCTGCACGGTCTTCACGCTGATAACCAGCCGTTCGGCGATCTGCGCGTTGGTCAGCCCCTCGGCGATGAGCACCAGGATCTCCCGCTCCCGGTAGGTCAGGCCGCCGTAGCGCTCGCTGCCCTCCCCGGTGCGCAGACGCTCCAGGTAGTCCTGCACGATGCTCTGGGCCACCGCAGGATAGAGGAAGGTCTCTCCGCGGGCCGTGGCCCGCACCGCCTCCACCAGGTCGCTGGCCGCCGCCCGCTTGAGGACGTAGCCCGCCGCGCCCAGCCGCAGCAACTGAAAGAGGTAGGACTGCTCCTCGTGCATGGTCAGGATCAGCACCTCCACTCCGGGGAGCGCCTCCTTGATGGCCTGGGTCGCCTCCACCCCGGAGAGCTTGGGCATGCTGATGTCCATGACCACCACGTCGGGGTTCAGCCGGCGGGCCAGCTGGACCGCCTCCTCCCCATCCGCCGCCTCTCCCACCACCTCGAAATCGGGCTGCGCCTCCAGGATCATGCGGATCCCTTCCCGGACCACGGCATGGTCATCCGCCAGGAGGATCCGTACTTTGGTAGAGGTGGACTGGGGAGAGGTGGGCGGGACTGACCGGGACATCGATCGCCTCCTGCAGCCAGCCTACCAGCGCCGCCCGAGGCAACACATCGGACGAAGATCCGATTTGCGCCATCGGGCGAAAGCAGGAGGGAGGGGAAAATCGGGTTTGAGCCCGATGGACGCCTCCGGGCCTTGCCCCCGACCATGGGAAGCGATGCGTCTCCGCTCCCTGCTGCTGCGGCTGGCCTGGATTCTTCCCCTGGTGGCGGTCCTGGCTGTCCTGGGTGCGGCGGTGCTGCGGGCGGGACGGTCGACTTCCATTGCCGCCGCCCTGGCCCGGGGGCACCGCCCCCCCGCCCCGGCCTTCCGCCTATCCACTCTGGAGGGGCGCGCCCTGGACCTTGTGGAACTGCGGGGCCGCCCGGTGGTGTTGAACTTCTGGGCGTCGTGGTGCGGACCGTGCAGGGAGGAGGCCCCTCTGCTGGAACGGGCCTGGCAGACCTACCGCTACAGGGGGCTGGTGGTCGTGGGGGTGAATATTCAGGACCTGGAAGCCGACGCGCGGCGCTTCATCCGGGAGAACGGGATCACCTATCCCAACGTGCGCGATCGCGACGGCAGGGTGAACCGGGCCTACGGGGTCACGGGCGTTCCGGAGACGTTCTTCATCGACCCCGTCGGCCGCATCGTCAGGAAGTTCCCGGGGGCGGTGGTGACGTGGCGACCGTGGGAGGAGGCTATCGAGCAGCTGCTGGGGGACGCGGGGGCAAGGTAGCCAGGGGACGGGGAAAGGCGATAGCCCCCCGGGCGGTCGACTCCTGGTTGGCACTACTGGCCGGCACCGGCGTGCTGCTCTCCGGATACCTGGTGGCTACGCGGGCGCTGCACGCGCCGGCGTACTGCCCGGCAGGATCTGGCTGCGACATCGTGCAATCCAGCCGCTACGGCGTGCTATTCGGTATCCCCGTCAGCGTCCTGGGGCTACTTTTCTACGGGTTCCTGCTGGCGCTGGCCCTGCGCCGCCTCACCCATGTGGCCCGCTTTGCGCTGTTGCTCCCCACGGCCTCCGCAGGCGTTGCCGCATCGGCGGTGTTCGTGGGTATCCAGCAGCTGGTCGTGCGCGCCACCTGCACTCTCTGTCTGCTATCCGCCTTCCTCGCCCTGGGCATCCTGACCCTGGCGCTGGTCCGCCGACCGCGTCCGGCATCCGCCGGCTCGTGGTTGTGGAGCGGCGGTGCCGCGCTGGCCGTGGTTGCCCTCCTGGCGGTGGGCTATGGGCGCTCGGCCCCGGGGCCGGCGGTCAGTGGGTATGCCGAGGGGCTGGCCCGCCACCTGGCCGCCAGCGGGGCGCGCTTCTACGGCGCCTACTGGTGCCCGCACTGCCAGGACCAGAAGGCCATCTTCGGGCGGGCGGCCCGCGCGCTCCCCTACATCGAATGCGACCCTCGCGGCGTTGCCGCGCAGCCCCAGGCCTGCATCAGCGCAGGCATCCGCGCCTACCCCACCTGGGACATCGGCGGGAAGCGCTATGAGGGCTTCCTCAGCCTGGACGAGCTGGCCCGCCTCTCCGGCTATCCACCGCCAGGGGGAGGGCAATGATGTATATGGCCGCCAGAATACGTTGGAGGCCTGATAGGCACCGTGCGGCCAGGTGCTACGCTGAACTAAGGGGTGAGGGCGATGAAGGCGGCGGCTTCCGCGGGAAAGCAACGGAGGGAGAAAGTGCGCCCCCAGGACTTCGCCGGGATCTGCGGCATCTACTGGGAGGGCAGCGCCTGGTACGATGTCCTCCCAGCGGAGTGTGCCACGCAGGAGGAGGTGGACCTGGGCAAGTTCTGCCCGGTCTACGCCTGCGCCAGGGAACGCGGTGTCCCCCACTGCGGCGTCTGCACCGACTTTCCCTGCCACCTGCTGGTGAACCTGGCGGCGCAGAGCGGAGGCAACGACCTGCGCATTGAGTCGGCGGCGCGGCGCGCCCAGGTGGGCGACAAGGCCTGGGCGGACTGGGCCCGCGACCAGAAGCTCTGGCTCACCGCCTTCTGCCCGCTGCGCAACCAGCCGCTGCGCCCGGCCTGATCGTCCCGTCCCCCTCGCCGTAGCCTCTCGTCCGAGAGGGGCGTCCCCGCCAGGTCAGCTGACCGGGCCCGGAGGCTGCAGCGGCAGGGCGAACCCGAAGGTGCTGCCCCCACCCGGACGGCTGCGAGCCCAGACACGGCCCCCGTGGGACTCGACCAGGGCCTTCACGATGGTCAGGCCCAGCCCCGCGCCCCCCGTCGTCCGGGCGCGCGAGCGATCCACCCGGTAGAAGCGCTCGAAGACGTACGGCAGCTCCTCCTCCGGGATACCGGGACCGGAGTCGCTTACCTCCACCACACCCTCGGTGGCATCGCGCCGCACGGCAACGGCCACGCCGCCACCCTCCGTGTAGCGCAGTGCGTTGGACAGCAAGTTTTGCAGGACCTGGGCGATGCGGTCGCGATCGGCGACCACGGGAAGGGCACCCGCGGCGTGCACCGTCAGCGCAATCCCCTTCTCCTCGGCCAGCGGCCGGGAGAGCTCCACCACCTCACGGGCCAGGGCGGCCAGGTCTGTAACCCGCCGATCCAGCGGGAGCTGCCCCTGCTGCGCCAGGGAGAGGTCGCGCAGGTCGCGCACCAGGCGGGTCAGCACCCGGATCTGCGCGTGCAGCGAGGCCAGACGATCAGGTGACGTCTCCACCACGCCGTCCAGCATCCCCTCCACGTTGGCCTGGAGGACGGCAAGCGGGGTCCCCAGCTCGTGGGCGATGTCGGCAAGCAACCGGCGCCGGGCCTCCTCCGCGCGGCGCAGGTCCGCAGCCATGGCATTGAACGTACGGGCCAGCTCCCCCAGCTCGTCGTCGCCTTCTGCCGGCACCGTGGAGGTCAGGTCTCCCGCCCCGATGCGCCCGGCGGCGTCCGCCAGTCGCCGCAGCGGAGCGGTGATGCGGCGCGCCGTCAGCGTCCCCACCACCGCAGCCAGGACCGCGCCGGCCAGGGCCGCCAGCCAGGTGGCGCGGCGTACATCCGCCAGCAGCCGCCGCTCCGGGGCGCCCATCATCTGCGTCATCATCTGGCGCATGCCCGGCATGGGCATCCCCGATGCGTGCCGCAGGTAGGTGTCGACACGCTGCGCCGTCAGCCTGGCGCTGATCAGCCCCACCGCGGCCACGGACAGCCAGGCCGCCGCCACCATGGCCAGGACCAGCCGCCAGCGCAGGCTACTCACGGGAGGCCTCAGCCAAGCGATAGCCCACGCGGTGCACGGTGAGGATGTAGCGGGGATGCCTGGGGTCGGGCTCCAGCTTCTGCCGCAGGTTCTTGATGTGGGCGTCGATGGTGCGCTCGTACCCTTCGTAGGCGTAACCCTGCACCTGATCCAGCAGCTGCAGTCGGGTGAAGACACGCCCGGGGTGGCGGGCCAGGGTGAGGAGCAGGCGGAACTCGGTAGGGGTGAGGTGTAGCGGCGTCCCGCCGCGGAAGGCCTCCATCCGGGAGGGATCGATCTCCAGGTCCCCCACCCGCACCACCTCGCCCGGGGCCGCCTCCGTGCCCCGGGCGCGCCGCAGCACCGCGCGCACCCGGGCCACCAGTTCCCGCGGGCTGAAGGGTTTGGTGATGTAGTCGTCGGCGCCCAGCTCCAGACCCACCAGCTTGTCCGCCTCGTCGTCGCGAGCCGTGAGCATGATCACGGGGGTGGAGCCCTCCTGCCGGATGCGCCGGCAGACCTCCCACCCGTCCAGCCCGGGGAGCATCAGGTCCAGCAGGACGAGGTCGGGCCGCAGACGCCGGAACTCGTCCACGGCCCGTTGCCCCTCGGATGCCACCACCACCCGGTACCCGTCCCGCTCCAGGTAGCGGCGCACCACGTCCACGATGGCGGCCTCGTCCTCCACCAGGAGGACCGTCTTCCCCTGCATGGCCGTCCCAGCCGCCCGCTACTGCAGGGTCTTTTTCAGCTCCGCGTACTGCTCCGGAGTGATTTCGCCCCGGGCCAGCCGCTGCTTAAGGATCTCCAGTGCTCCGTTGGGGGCTTCGCGCCGGGTGAAGGCCAGCACGATGAGCACCACACCCGCCACCAGCAGCAGGAGCGTCAGCAGCCCGAACCCGCCGATCCATCCGAAGCCCCGGCCGTATCCCCAGCCGCCCATCATGCCGGGCCCCATCATCCCCGGGCCCATCATCCCGAACCCGCCCAGGGTCATCCCCAGCACAGGCAGGAGCACCAGCACGCCCAGAACTACCAGCAACACCACCGTCAGATCCCGCGAGGTCATGACTGTCCTCCTTTAAAGCTCCTTCTCCCGGATGAATGTCCCGTGCCAGGTGTGATACCAGACCTGGCCGGTGTAGGCATTGACGCTGAGCATGCCGAAGGTCTTGCCGTTGCGCTCCGCGTCAAAGGTGAAGTAGCCGTAGAACTCTGTCCCGTGGTCCGGCGCTGCTCCCGGAAAGGCGCGGCTGAGGAACTCCCGGGCGATCTGCCGCGCCCGCTCTCGGCCAAGCGGTGCCGCCGCCTGTCCCGGAGCATAGCCGGGCCCGTATCCGGGACCGCCCGGACCCATCATCCCCGGAGCCCAGCCCGGGCCCCCGGGGCCCCATCCCGGGCCACCCCATCCCATCATCCCGGGGCCGCCCATCATCCCGGGGCCAAAGCCGAAGCCCCCCATGTGGCCGTACTTGACGTTCCACATCATGTTGGGGCCGGGCTCGGGACGGACGACGCCGTTGCGCTCAACGATCAGCTCCATGGCGCCCTTTCCCGTGCTCTTCTCCACCACCAGCACGTAGAAGTGGTTGGAGAACTCCATCACTTCCTTGGGCTGCAGGTCCGCATAGCCGACCGCAGCCAGGACCTCCTTCACCCGCTCGACGGCGCCGTCGATGGTCAGGGGCCCGCGGACTGTCAGGCTGGGGGCGGCGGAGCCGAATCCCCAGCACCCCGCACCCCACCCGGGTTGGGCCACCGCTGGTACAGCCAGAGCTGCGGCCAGGGCAAGAACACCCAGACCGGCAAACAGGTAACGTCGAGACATCTCTCATCACCTCCAACGTCACCGTAAGGCCCCGGGGTGAATCGCCGGTGCAGCGATTGTGAAGAAATTTTGAACGTGCCGCGGGCCTACGCCCTCATGGCGCGAAACCACAGCCTTGCCACATAGGCGGTGTAGACGCCCATGGCCGCGATGGCAAGTCCCAGGGCAAATCCTAAGATAAGAGCCAGAGAGCGGGCGAATCGCATCATCCGCAACCTCCTGTCCCCACCATACACTACGCTTCCCCCTCCCGAACACCACGCTTCCCCCCTCCCGTCGCCCCGCCCTCCCCATGCCGCCGGGCCCGGTCCTTTCCGCCTATCAGCACCCGATCCGAATGGAGAATGCCGCATCCGCCTGATGCCCGAATCGGACTTTCGCCGTATTTCTCCGCCTAAACCGGTAGGATAGGCTGTGCTCGGGAGGTGACAGTCGATGGCAAGAGTCGTAGTCAAGGATCACGTGATCGAGGACCCCCCGGTGGCCCGGTTCCTCTTCAGCAGTACCACCATGGCCTGGGTCTGGCTCGTGGTGCGGGTCTGGGTGGGGTATCAGTGGATCAACGCCGCGTTGCACAAGATCTCCGACCCCGCCTGGATGCAGACGGGCGCTGCCCTGAAGGGTTTCTGGGAGCGGGCGGTAGCCATCCCGCAGGGGGGAAGGCCGCCCATCGCCTTCGACTGGTACCGGGAGTTCATCCGGTGGCTGCTGAACACCCAGAGCTACACCTGGTTCGCCAAGCTGGTCACCTACGGCGAACTCCTGGTGGGCATCGCCCTGGTGCTGGGCGCCTTCGTGGGCGTGGCCGCCTTCTTCGGCGCCCTGATGAACTGGAACTTCATGATGGCGGGAGCCGCCAGCACGAACCCCGTCCTCTTCACCCTGGCCATCCTGCTGCTGCTGGCCTGGAAGGTGGCCGGCTACATCGGGCTGGACTACTACCTGCTGGCCTGGCTGGGCACCCCCTGGCGGCCGGGACGGATATTCAAGATGCGCGACCAGAACCAGTCGGAGACCTCAATGGCCTGATCCCGTGAATACCATCCGGGCTGGCAGAGCAGAGCCAGGCCGGGAGGGTGCAGCGGGGCGGCGTCGGAGATGCGGCGCCGCCTTCGCCTTGTCATGGGTGATGGAGGCGCATCCAGTTCCCCTGGCGGCGTGAAAACCCGGGATGCGGGGTTGTAGTATGGAGCGGGCACCCTGGACCTCCTGGAGGAGAGGCGCATGGCCCTGAGGGAACAGGATCCCGCTGTCTACACCATCCTGGAAGCAGAGCGACGTCGCCAGCTGGAAGGCGTCGAGCTCATCCCTTCCGAGAACTACGTCTCTGCCGCCGTGCTTGCGGCCATGGGGTCCATCTTCACCAACAAGTACTCGGAGGGCTATCCCGGACGGCGGTACTACGGCGGCAACGAGCACGTGGACGAGGTCGAGCGCCTGGCCCAGGAGCGGGCGAAGGCGCTCTTCGGCACCCCCCACGCCAACGTCCAGCCGTACTCCGGCAGCCCCGCCAATCTGGCCGTGTACTTCACCACCTGCCGGCCCGGGGATGTGGTCATGGGCCAGAACCTGCCCGACGGCGGCCACCTCACCCACGGCTGGAGCGTCAGCATCACCGGAACCTACTATCGCAGCGTTCCCTACCACGTGAAGGCGGATGGCTACATCGACATGGAGGAGGTGCGCCGCCTGGCCCGGGAGCACCGTCCCCGGCTGATCTGGTGCGGGGCCACCGCGTACCCCCGAGAATTCCCCTTCGAGGAGTTTGCCGCGGTGGCCGACGAGGTGGACGCCTACTTCGCCGCCGACATCTCCCACGTCGCCGGCCTGATCGTGGCCGGCGTGCACAAGAGCCCCACG
The DNA here is from genome assembly GCA_031459715.1 of Armatimonadota bacterium. NCBI lineage: Bacteria > Bacillati > Candidatus Sysuimicrobiota > Candidatus Sysuimicrobiia > Candidatus Sysuimicrobiales > Candidatus Humicultoraceae > Candidatus Humicultor > Candidatus Humicultor tengchongensis. The sequence goes on from JAVKIA010000002.1 coordinate 158,918, forward strand.
CCCTACGCGCATGTCATCACCACCACAACCCACAAGACGCTGCGCGGTCCTCGCGGCGCCATGATCCTGGTCACCCAGCGCGGGCTGTCCCGGGACCCGGAGCTGGCCGAGAAGATCGACCGTGCCGTCTTCCCCGGCCTGCAGGGCGGCCCCCACGACCACACCACCGCCGCCATCGCCGTGGCCCTGGGGGAGGCCATGCGCCCGGAGTTCAAGGCCTACGGGGCGCAGGTGGTGCACAACGCCAGAGCCCTGGCCGCCAGCCTGGCTGCCCGCGGCTTCACGGTGGTCACCGGCGGCACCGACAACCACATGCTGCTGCTCGACCTGACCCCCACCGGCCCGGGGCGCGGCCTCTTCCTGCAGGAGGCCCTGGACCGTGTGGGCATCACCGTGAATAAGAACACCATCCCCGGCGAGCCCAGCACCCCCTTCTATCCCTCCGGGGTCCGCCTGGGCACGCCCGCCGCCACCACCCGGGGGATGCGCGAGGGGGAGATGGAGCAGCTGGCGGCCTGGATTGCCGCCGTAGCCGAACGGATCGAGGCGTTCCAGATGCCCGCCGACCGCAAGGCCCGCGCCCGGGTGCTGCAGGAGTTCCGCCGGACCGTACAGACCGACACGACCCTGGCCCGCCTGCGCGAAGAGGTCCGCCGTTTCTGCGTGCGCTTCCCCCTCCCGGGGATGTAAGCACGAGCGCACCATGCGTTTCCTTCCATGCCCTTCATCCGCCGCGGCCACGTGTGCTGTCTTCGACGGTCCGTGGATGTTTACACATGTCGATGCACAGGACTGACGCCCCCTTAAGCCGCCGCGGGCTGCTGCTGGTCAGCCTGCCGCGCAACGACCGCGACCTGGCCCAGGCGGCCATCGACGGAGGGGCGCATCTCCTCAAGGTGCACGTCAACGTCCGCCACCGCGCCGCGGGGACGGTCTTCGGTTCGCTGGCGGAGGAGATGGACCGTCTGAACGCCATCCTGGAGCTGGGCCTGCCCACCGGGCTTGTGCCAGGGGAGGAACGCATGGTCAGCCCCGGAGAACTCCCCCTGCTGCGACGCTTCGCCTTCCTGGACGCCTACCTGACACACCTGCCGCTGTTCCTGTACGCCGCAGAGGTACCGGTGGTGCCGGCGATCCCCCACGACTACCCCGCGGAGGCCCTTACGTTTCTCCACCACCTCCCCGGGGAGTGGGCGGAGGCGGCCCTGGTGCCACCGGAGGGGTACGGGCGCCCTCCTGCGGAGGAAGACTTCGCGGCCCTGGCGCGCGCTGGAGAGAGAAGCGGCCGCCGGCTGATCGTCCCCACGCAACGGCACATTCGCCCCGAGGACCTGGAGCGCTATTTCGCCCTGCCCGCCGTCTGGGCGTTGATGATTGGCGTCGTCGTCACCGGTGGCGACCCCGGCGGCATCCGGTCGGCCACGCAGGCTTTCCGCCGCCGGCTGGAGAGGATTTTCGCATGATCGTCGAGGCCACCGCCCCCACGCGCATCGACCTGGCCGGCGGCACTCTGGATATCTACCCCATCTACCTGCTGGAGGACGGCGCCCTCACCATCAACCTGGCCATCACCATCGGCACCCGTGCCCGCCTGGAGCCCTACTCCGGCGGCGTCGCCGTCTACGCCCGGGACCTGGGGGTAGGCGTGGAAGCCCCCACCGCCGCCGCGCTCCCCGTAGGCGGACCGCTGGACCTGGTGCTGCGCACCGTTCGCTATTGCGGGCTGCCAGCGCGCACCCGTGTGATTACCGCCTCCCAGGCGCCACAGGGCTCTGGGTTGGGCGCCTCCTCCTCGCTGCTCGTTGGCCTGCTGGCCGCGTGCGCCCGGTGGCGCGGCCGGCGTCCGGGCTCCCTGCTGTCTCGGCGTCCGGGCCCCCTGCCGTCTCGCCCCCGCAGGCCGGTGAGCGGAGGCACCGTCTCCTCGCTCCCCTCGCCGCGTCCTGACCTGGTTGACCTCGCCTCCCGCCTGGAAGCGCAGTCCATCAACGCGCCCACCGGCAAGCAGGATTACTACGCGGCGCTCTGTGGTGGCCTCAACGCCATCTGGTTCGGCCTCGACCAGACAGTGGTGGAGCCCCTGCTCCCGCCCCGCCGCCTGGGCGGTCTGGCCGAGCACCTGGTCCTGACCTTCACCGGCGCGCCGCACACCTCGGGCCTGACCAACTGGAGCATGGTGCGGGCCTACCTGGACGGCGTCGCCGGGACGACGCGGGGGCTGCGCGCCATCGGCCGCATCAGCCGGGAGATGCGGGACGCCCTGCGGCAGGGGGACCTGCACGCCTGCGCTCGCCTGCTGCGTGCGGAGTGGGAGCAGCGGCGGGGACTGGCCGAGGGCGTGAGTACGCCCCAGGTGGAGCGGGCCATGGCCGTGGCCCGGAGGGCGGGGGCGCTGGCCAGCAAGGTCTGCGGGGCCGGTGGAGGCGGCTGCGTGGTCTCCCTGGTCCCGGCAGAACGCAGGGGTGCGGTAGAGCGCGCGCTGGAGGAGGCCGGATTCCGCGTCCTGCCCTTTCGGGCGGCGCGGCGGGGACTGCGGGTGGTGACCCGGCCCTCGCAGACCAGGACGCAGGCGGGCCAATGACGCGCCGCAACCTGGCCGTCGTGCTTACCTGGCAGGCGGCAGCAGTTCGCCCCGCCGCCGTCGAATAGGAGGTCGGTTAGGAGGTCGGTGCCATCATGAGCCTGCGCGGCAGGAAGTTCCTGATCACAGCCGGTCCCACCCGCGCCCCCATGGACGCCATCCGCTACATCACCAACAAGTCCACGGGCCGGCTGGGCGCGCTGCTGGCGGAGGAGGCGCTGCGCCGAGGCGCTTCCGTTACGTTCGTCCACGGGCGCCCCAGCGTCGTACCCACGGTCCGCGGCTGGGTACACGACCACCTGACCCTGATCGCCATCGACACCGTGCACGACCTCATCCGCACCTTCCGCCAGGAGCTGCCCAGGGGCTACGACGCGGTGATCCACAACATGGCAGTGCTGGACTTCGAGCCGGCGGAGCTCCGCCCGGGCAAGACCGGCTCCGGGGAGTCGGAGTGGGTGATCCGCCTGGTCCCCACGCCCAAGGCCGTCAACCTGGTGAAGGAACTGGCGCCGCAGACCTTCCTGGTCGCCTTCAAGCTGGAAGTGGGCCGACCGCGAAACGAGCTGATAGCCAGCGCGCTGGATCTGCTGCGCAAGAGCCGCTGTGACCTGGTGGTAGCCAACGATCAGAAGGAGATCGAGGCCGGCGAGCACACGGGCTACGTGGTCGATCCCTCCGGCGAGGTGCTGGCGGTGGCCCAGGGCAAGGAGGCCATCGCCCGCACGCTCATCCGCCTGGTAGAGGAGCGCCTGAACCGCCGGCCGCCCGGCGGGTAAACTTTGCTGTGTCGCGCTAGGCCCGCTGCAGGTAGATTCGCCTTGTGGCGCCCCGTCCTGTTCGGGTAGATTTGCCGTGTGGCGTCGCGCTCTCTATCGGATCCTGCTGGGGGTCGCCCTGGCCGCCGGGGGGTCCCTCTGGAATCTCCCCGGCGCATTGAGTTCTGGCGTGACGCAGGTCACCTTCACCGCGCTAGGCGTGGACATCCGCCCCGAGCACGACGACCCGCGGGTGCTGGTCATCTACCGCGGCACGCTCAGCGCCCAGGCCTCGCTGCCCTACCCGCTCACCTTTACCATCCCGGCCGGTGCGCGGGTGCACGCCGCCGCCTACCGCCGCGACGGGCAGCTCTTCGCCGCGCAGTACCAGACGGAGCGGGAGGGGGAGCGGACGCGGGTGACGTTCCTCACCCCCGTGCCGGGATTCCAGTTCGAGTACTACGCCGACCTGCTCACCGGACGCCCCCAGAGGACCTTTACTGTCGAGCTGGCCTTCCCGCTTGCCGTCGAGGCGCTGGAGGTCTCCGTGGAGCGGCCCCTGCGTTCGACCGGCTTCACCCTGACCCCGGCCCCTGCCCGCATCGCCACCGGCGGAGGTTTCACATACTACCTCTATGCCGAGGACCGCTGGCCGGCAGGCAAGGTGTGGAGCGTGCGCGGGACCTACCGCAAGGAGGACGATGAGCCATCGCTACCGCGCACTGCGGCCCTTCCGGGCCCCGCCTCTCCCGGCGTCCTGCAACCGGGGGTTGCGCCGCCGGGCGGACCCGGGCCTTTGGTCTGGCTCCTCCCGGCCCTGCTGGGGATCATCACCGGGGTGGCCGGAAGCCTGGCAGTGATGTGGCTGCGCGGGATCTGGACGGGCCGCGGCGCCGACACCCGCGGATGGGATCAGAACGGCATAGGTGGTCGCGGCACCGGCGCTGGCGGGCGGG